>JANMEE010000074.1:0-3614 GCA_031376645.1 Dolichospermum sp. OTE_75_concoct_329_sub
CTGAGTCATCCCAACCCCATATTCATCAAATTTTTTGAAAAATTGATTTTTAGCAATGGCTGAAAGCTAACTATCACAATACTTTCAGCACTTGCCTCAATTCCTTAGCGTACGATTCTCCCGTTTTGGCACAGTCTAGCCTTGACTGGCTCTATCAAACGTATTTTTACAAAGAAATTGCACTCTTTCAGAAGAATTACTTTGGCTAAAACTTGGAGTTATGCCAAGTATTAAAGTGATTGCTATAAAGCACAATACACTAAAAGATAAAAACTTGATTTTTTTCATTCCTAAAACCTATATTTGATCTAGGGGTAGCGCCCCCGTGCCTACCCCGATTTTTGGGGCAACCACAGGGGGTTTGCCTCTACGTAATTTCTCGTTCCCATACTCTGTATGGGAATGAATTCTAGAAGGCTCTGTCTATGGCTTACGCCACGCTGCGCTATCAATGATAGCAGAGGCAGAGCCTCTGTCAGATCATTCCCAGTCGGAAACTGGGAACGAGATATATTTAATTCTCACCAGATGTCTATTTAGTGCGAATCAAGGGAGATTTGTTTAAAAAGTTCCGCACAGATATATACAACTGCTCACCTGAACTTTGTAGAAGTATATCTCCACTTTTGCCGTCTGTAATATCCATTAATCTTTGTACTACATCCTCAGATTTACTCCCAGTTTTCAATGTAAATAGTTGATTATCAGCATTGCAAGTCTCTCCTTGATTAGCAAGACCACAGATAATAGGATGGCCTTTACTTTTCCCAGGAGTTAGATAATTTAAACGACCTTGTTCATAAAACTCTTGAAATTTTTGCGTAACTTTTTGACAGCGTTCTAATTGAGTCCAGCCACTTTTACTAAAGTATTCCGATTTCCAGCCAATAAGACGTACATGACCTTCTCTTTCTGGAATCCAAGCAACAGTAGCAGGAATTTTTTGACCACTTGCTGGATCAAATATTGACTGACAAAGGAATGTAACTTTATTAGATTGTGATTCAGCAGCAGTTGATTGGCTAAAAATGGGAGGTAGACTAATAGTTGCTAAAGATGTTACAGCAGCTAGTCCTAGCCCGATGATAAATGATTGTTGTTTCATAATATAGTTATTGAGATTGATGAGTTGAATATGTACACACAATGTTATTGAAATTCCGATTTTTTTCTTAAGTGGAATTTATGAATTCCACTTACTTCTGTCATGTTTTGTACAAGTCTTGAAGTAAAAAATCAGCATTTGAAGGCAAGGAATCACACTATTTGATAAATTGCTAGATTATCAAATAGTGCTTTTTTTTGTAGCCGTTAAAAAACTGACTCATATTCACCACGAAAAACCTTTTTAACTAAATTTATTGACTATTTAAGGTTTAGCTGTTGCCCGTAAACTATAATTTCCAGTTTCTCCTCGTTCTTGAGAACTGGCAAATATTACATAAACTCCATCTTCTGGTAATGTTATATCTATTTGAGCATTAAAATCACCAGCCCCTCTATCATCGTTTTCGGTTATTTTGTTAACACTTTTACCTTCTGAAGATTCGCTCACTTGATATAAATCTAAAAATGAATTAATCTTCTGACTGGTCATTTCAATTACTACCCGTTGACCTGCTCGACCTTGAAATTGATATAAATTCACAAAGCTACCATTTTCTCGGATGCGATCGCCTTCAGCTAAACTGTTATTAATTATCTGACCGTTAAGCGAAATATTAGCAACAGCAGGTTTTGTGGATCGTTTCTCCCAAGTAGGGACAGAAGAGATATCTTTTTTTCTGGCAGCAGTAATAAAAGATTGAACCTGAGAAACAGGAATAGCAAAATTCATGCCACTATTTAATTTTGCTGGTCCGACAATTCCTGCTGTATTCACCCCAATGACTTGACCTTTGCTATTAAGCAGTGGACCCCCAGAATTACCACCTTGTATCACTGCATCATGTTGAATTTTTCCATTCTTTGAATCAATACGAGTAATGTGACCTTGGGTAAAGGTGTCTTTGAAGTTTGCGTCCAGAGGAGTCCCAAGAGTGAAAACGCGATCGCCTACTTTTGCAGATCCAGCCGTAGCTAAAGCAAGTGTCCGCAAGTTTTTCTGATTGTGGATTTTCAGCACTGCCAAATCTAATCCACCTTTACCAAAACCCAATACATCAGCCGAGACTTTCTTCCCATCAGAAAAAACAACAGTCACGACAGTGGGAAAATCTCTGGGATTGTAATTTTCTATTTCTTCTTGAGTTTCTGGTTCTGGCTTAATGACATGAACATTGGTGATAATCAATCCATCTTGACTGATAACAAAACCACTGCCATGACCGCGACCTGTTTGAACAGTGACCACAGCCGGACTTGATTTTTGATAAACTTGACGGGCAATCTGTTCGTCTGATGTTTGTGCTAATACACGGTTAGAGTACAGTGCTTTTTGCCCACTATTGGGTAGCTGCTGCTCAAAACTATTCACCCCAATAAAAGTACATATAGTACATAGGGTTAAACTTGCAAGAGGTAATAATTTGTTGTTCATCATCATTTGATATACAGTTTGTATGCGGTTAATATTCACTGAGATTAGTCAACTGGTGCTGTCTCAATTAATTCTTTGATGTCTATATAAAGATTGCCTTGTTTATCTGTAGAAAAGTAGCTTGGTAGTGCTGACTCTTGATAACTCAACGCAGACACAGCGAAAGAACTATCACCCCGACTTTGCCCCACCAAACTCTTCAGTGCTTCGTCGGGATCAGTCCCTGGTTTGAGAGTGATCAACACCTGATTTTTTTGGCAAGATACTCCTTTTTTGGGCGTAACACAAATCACTGAGTAATCATTGACTATACCGCCTCTCATGTACTGTAAAAGATTCTGGTTATATAGACTCTGAAAGCGATTAGAAACAGTTTGACAGCGTTGTTTTGCTGTCCAACCACTGGCACTAGCCCAGTTCTCATAGCTAACAATTGCCCTATTTCCTTTGCTAGTACGGACTTTCGTAACATATTTACCATCATAAGTATCACAAAAAAACGACAACGCCTCTTGCGCTACAGTTGGTTGTACCATACTGATACTGCAAGTTAAAGCGAAGCCTACAGCGGGAAGCACCAAAGCACATCCACTACTAGCTTTAGTTAATAGACCATGTTTGATCATTGTTCCATCTCCTCCAGTCAATATGTCAACTACTTGTATGCTTCTATTTCGTTTTCTTCCACAGCTTGTAGTTTTTACGCAGATAACTAAGATTTTTAAGATTTTTACGAAACTTTATATTTGCCTGATTTTGCTGACTCTAATTAAGCCAAGTAAACGAATCAATAATTGTTTGAGCAGATTGCCTTTGCAAAGCGTAATTACTCATATCTGTCTCATGAATCAGCGCATATTCACGATTATTTTTCACTGTTGCCACTCTCAGTCGGCGAATTGATCTACTGCGATCGCGTCCTTGATAAACTAATAGGTATTGAGCCGAGATACGTGTAAAAACCTGCAAGATGGTCTGGAAACGCTTACTGTGTCTAGCTTTCATCAATTTCCACCCCCATCCTTATAAGGTTTTCCACACAGAGGACAAAACTTATACCTCAACGACACCACCA
>JANMEE010000082.1:0-65313 GCA_031376645.1 Dolichospermum sp. OTE_75_concoct_329_sub
CTGAGTCATCCCAACCCCATATTCATCAAATTTTTTGAAAAATTGATTTTTAGCAATGGCTGAAAGCTAACTATCACAATACTTTCAGCACTTGCCTCAATTCCTTAGCGTACGATTCTCCCGTTTTGGCACAGTCTAGCCAGATATAGCAGTATGCACTTGAGTAAAATACAGTCAGCAAAACGTAAAGTCTGTAGGGGCGCAGGGTCTGCGCCCTCAATTGTATTGCATCCTAGCGATAACCGCTATATTAAACTTTTAAAACCAAGTGATTAAGCCTCTCTCCTATGAAAGAAAAGGTTTGGAGAGGGGTTTTATAGCGGCAAAACGTACTTGCTTAATACTTGCTTGATTGTAGATAAATTTTATATACCGCATAAAGTATAAAACCTATCCCAAAGAATAGACAGAACAATCAAATATTAAACAAACCAAGAAAAAAGTGAGAACTCTTATGCCATTAGAAAACACAGTCCAAAATTATCTAAAAACAATTAATACTGAAAATCCCGGTATTACTTGTCCCGCTTGTGGCTCAATTCTTGGTATTAGAAGACAAGGTAGTACCGAAATGGTTTTAACTGGAAATGCCCGATTAGAATTAGATGGCTATGTAGCAAGTTATCGGCGCTATCTAGAAAAATTAGAAATGCTACTTCAGCAACGAAATGTTTACTATAAAGCCTACCCTGGCAACTATCCCTTTGCTAGAGAGTTAACTCACTATCGCCGTAATAATGATTCTGTTGAATTTAACAAAGGCGGTATTTATAAAGGAGTTGTAGCCGAATCAGTCATCGAACAATTGATTAAAGAACTAGACTTCTTTGAGTGGATTGAAAACTTCTATTCTTTCCCTAGTAAAAGATTAGATCGACAAAATCTCAGCCAATCAGAGGCGCAATCCATCTACCAAAAATCCAGAGATATTTTATTAACAGGACTAGAACCGAGATCCATCGCCGGACCATTAATAGATCTGATTTTTGATCAAAAATATGTTGCTGATTGGCGAGAAAAGATTATATTATCA
This sequence comes from Dolichospermum sp. OTE_75_concoct_329_sub, assembly GCA_031376645.1. GTDB lineage: Bacteria > Cyanobacteriota > Cyanobacteriia > Cyanobacteriales > Nostocaceae > Dolichospermum. The sequence continues at coordinate 1,034 of JANMEE010000082.1, forward strand.
AATTCTAAGCAGAACTTTGATAACTTCTTGAAAGAAATTTGCCCTGCTATTCAATCATATTTGCAAATTCTCTTGCAAATGAACCAACAGGTTGCAGCCAATCAGCCAGGAGGGACTAAAAACTCCCCAGATCAAAATCTAGAAGATGGGATCATCAGAGTTCAGTTTATCTTGGCAATCATGCTAGGGCATAGAAGTCAAGAAAACAACGCCTTTCTTGAGAATATTTTCATTAGCTATGAAGTTCCTTTTACTCTTCCCAGAAAAACAGTTGTTTCACCTAAATATTTGCAAGAGTTGCTATGTTCGGAAATTGTTTTGGGTAATCCTCAAATTGGATTAAACAAAGACTTATTAAACGAACTGAAGCAAGAAACTAAAGGGGTACAGGGAAAAAGTATTGATCATACCCTCACCAAGTTACGGAGCGAAATCTACAAGTTTGTACATTTTACTTGCACTGGTCCTGTGAGTGAGAAACTTAATCAAAATCAAGCAAAAAATGTAAAAACCCAACAGGGGAAACAAAATGAAAATAACCAAATAGGAGAAATCAATTGTGGTTGGTATCCCAAATTAGAAGAAACTCATCCGGTTATTTTATTAGGCAGTCCTGGATCTAGTAAATCTTCTGTAATGCTAACAGGATTTAACACTTTCTATGATAACATATCTGCTCTAGGAGCAACCATATCATTTGATTCGCCTGAAGACGAAGAGATGATGAAAAGACTAAATGAAGATTATTGGGTTGGAAAAATGCCAAAACCAACTAAGGAGGGGTCAAGAACAACAATTAAACTGTCTGTTGAATTTCCCGAAAAAGGTTATCCTCGTAGTAACTTTGTTTTTACTGATATTGCTGGTGAAGTAATGGCGAGAAGTCTAACTCATAAAGGTTCTGATCCAGCAGTGCTAAGAATTCTCAAAAATGCCGAAACTATTATTTTCTTCTTTGATATTTCTATTGAACCTTCAATTCGCAAAAAACTTACAGAAGGTGATGATGGTACTTGGAAAGTAGTTGCAGAAAACTACGAGCGAATTCGTAAAAGTCGCTCTGTAGATCCCAATAATCATGAAAACAATGAATCTAGGGTAGAAGTTAGCCAACTACAACTTTTACAAAAATTAATCCAAGATTTACGAATGCAGCGAGGTGCAGAAGATTTACAAACATCTGATATCAACTTTATTTGTGTCATTCCTAAAATGGATCTGTTCACAAATCAGAGTAACAGCGATCGCTATTTTTTCAGTGATTTCATCAAAGAATTAAAAGACCGGGATATTCTAGTGCGTTCCAATCGTAGTCAAGGAGATGAATCATTTGACGGACTGCGCTCACTTGGTGGTACATTAGCCAAATTACCTAATAATGAAAAAGGAAATGTATTTGTAGCTAATAATAGTGATAGTAGTGTTAGCAATCAAAAGCAACTTGCTAAATGGTTTTCTGAGCGGACATTGCACTACTTAAATAAAATTGGTAATGCCCTGCATCCAGAAACTGCCAATCCTATCAAAGCTTCTTTGCAAAAAACCTTAGATATTGGACTAGTTACAACACTTCACTATGTATTTGGACAGGAAAAAGTTTACTTTATACCTGTTTCAGCACAAGGTAAAGATAGCGAATCCTTAGAATTGGGTAATCCACCTAATCAAAAATTGTCAGAGTATGTATTTATTTTACCTGTAGTTTTGTCAGTAGATGAAACTAAATCCAATCGGTTAAATGGAAAGGGAAGCCGTACTTCCCCAAATCCACAGGTTAAAACAACATGGTTTGGTAGCTCTAATTAAATGGACATCTGACGTTATCCTTATTAACAGTAGGATAGGCATTGCCAACCCTACTGTTAATATCGTGATTTATAATTCTGCAAGAAGCAACTTTTAGCTAGTAAAGTTTATGTTATGGTTAATTTCAGCGATAATTACCAGTTTAGTTTTGATACTGGTAGTAAAAATTAACAGCCCCAGAAAAACACAGCGAAAGCAACAATATAAACATCGTCAGCAGCAAGCGCAGCAAGCTGAAATAGAACTAAATAATACAAATTTAACAATCCCACCAACTTTGCCATCAAGACCAGTACAGCCATTGATAGGTAAACCACCTTTATCAGTTGCAAGTGCTGCTGAAATTGACTATACCCATCTGCAAACTTTATTGGTAGCTATGCGTTGGCAAGAAGCAGATACAGAAACAAGAAAAATCATGCTCAAACTAGCCAATTGTCAAGCGCAGGGATATATTGACCTTAAAAGTATGCAAAATATTCCTTGTATTGATTTGCGCTCAATAGATAGTTTATGGCTAAATTACAGCAATTGTCATTTTGGTTTCAGCATACAGAATTACCTTTGGCAAAAATCTGAAGAAAATTGTAATCGCTTTGGAGATTTAGTTGGTTGGCGTAAAAATGGGGTATTTATTAGTCAATCTGAATTAATATATAACTTGAGTAGTCCACCCGGACATCTACCCGTGGCTTATATACCTATAGTGGGTAATTGTTTATGGACAGTCTTAGATTCAATATCTTCCCTGAATCAGCAATTAGTCCATTGTTATCAACAGGATAGATAAGCATTAGTTATGCTGAAATTTAATTTTTTATTCTATAGAATAAAGCTAGTATGAATCTGTCAAAAGCTATTTTACCGCCACTCACCTTGCAAAATAAAAGATGCCCAGTAATAAGGTTCTTGTGTATCTTCCTGCTGCCACATTTGCAATTGTGCTGCCCTCAATGCTGCGGCTGGTGTTAGTCCTTTCTCCAACATTCCTTGATAAAATTTTGTCATCAATTCGGCTGTAGAAGTATCTTGTACACTCCATAAACTCACTAAAACTCGACTCGCACCTGCATACATTAGTCCTCGTGTCAAACCTACTATCCCTTCTCCTCTAATTTCTTTTCCTAGTCCAGTTTCACAACCACTAAGTACAACTAATTCGGCAGGTAGGTTGAGATTAAAAATATCAGGAGTTAGCAAAAGGCCATCTTGGGGTTTACCTTGTCTATCTACCAAAGAAAGGGCAATTCCTGATAGTTCGGGATGTTGGTTATTGAGGAAACCGTGGGTGGCGAAATGTACAATCTGATACTGGCTTAATTGGGAAGTGGTGGCAGTTTGTCTGGATGCTTCAAAATCAAAGGCTTGAAAGCGATCGCTCTTTTGCACCAAATTCAAAATCTTTTCTGCTTCCTGTCTTGTTCCTGGAAGCCTTGCAAACAATGCTTCCCCTGGTTTGCGGTTTAAGTCTCTGGTTAAGCGTTCCTGCTGTAAGGATGGGGTATGTGTAGCTGTTGCTGACTGGTTTTTGAGTCGGCTGTCATTGGGACTGAATACTGGATCAGCGATGACTGCGATCGCTTTAGGTGCAGGTTGACGTTGTTTAGTATCACGTCGAATTAAAGCTACTGTTGATGCTGATGGTAAATTGACAATTTCATGGTCTACAAATAATGGTTTAGCTGTTTCTGTGCTATTAGAATTAGGGACAAATAAAGCACTAAAAGGAATAGATTGCAACGCTCCATCACCGACAATAACTAACCGTTTTTGACCGAGTTCACTAGCAACTTGACCTAAAAGTATTTGACTTAAATTTGCCGTAGCTGCTTTAGCTTTTATTGTCCCTCTCATACTTGGAACAGTCAAAAAGTCTAAAAATTCCTTAGCTGCGGCTTGAATTTCTGCTCGTTTTGGCAATATATAGGTGTTAATAGTTGTGGGTGTAACTGCCCATAAATAACTGCGTTCTTCTCCTAACCAATAAGCTAAGAGAATAGAGTCAGCATCTACTACTTGTTGTTGAATTTCTTTGACGGTGAGAGGTTGGGGTTGTGTTAATGCGGCATAGCGGGGATTTTTAGCACGAATTTCATATTCAAGTTGCTGGTAAATACGTTGAAGTCGTTTTATTTCCTTATCTAAAAATATAATTTCTTCGTTAGTAGGCTGATTTTTTAGAAGTTGTAGTTGATATTGAATTTTAGCAGTAAGTTGTTTTTTTAACTGGCGTTCTTGATTTTTTAGAGTAGGATCTACTCCTTGTTGAATATCTGCTTGAGCCTCATTTAGTAGTTCCAGGAGAGAACGCGCCCTACCTCTTTCACTGATATTTAATGCTTCTATATTATGTCCAACTTGCGGATTGTTTTTGTGCAAAAGCATGAGTAAGTCAATGTAAAAATCATAATATTCCCATGTCGCTCCTAAGTATGAAGCTCGTTCGTCAGGACTGGTAATTTCACTGCGTAAAATATCATTAATTGCGATGCTGTTTTTAATTTGTTTTAAAGCTTCATTAAAATTACCAATATGGCGGTAAGTTTTAGCAAGCGTGAACAATGCTATAGCTTTACCACTACGATTTCTTGATTTTTCCCAGCTTTCTACAGATAATTTAAAGTATTTAACTGCTTGGGGTAGCTCATTTAAGTCAAAATGATATGAGCCAATAGCATTCAGAATTTGTGCTTCTCTTTCCCAATTTTTATAGGAATGAATAAGTGGTAATGCTTGTTGAAAATATTCAATTGCTTTTTGTTTTGACCCCAAGTAATTATACATAGCACCAATCTCAAAAAGTGTATTACCTTCTCCTTTACAAGCTGGTTTTAAGGAATGACAAATAAAAAATGCTCTATTGAAGTATTCAATTGCTTTTTTGGGATCTATTTTAAAATAACTATACCCAATAAAATGAAGCATTTTCATTTCTTCACTAGGTTTAAAATGAATTTTTATAATCAATAATGCTTCGTTAAAATATTTATTCGCTTTATCTTTATTGCCTGAATATAAATAGATATCTCCAATACTTTTAAGTGTTTCAGCCTCGCGTTTTTTTTCTTTCAATTCTCGTTGTAATAATAGAATTACATTATAGCAATTAATAGCTTGTTGATATTCCTTTAAAGAATGGTAGTCTCTACAAATATCTGCAATTAAACTAACTTGTTGCTGTTTATTGCTGAAACTACGATAGATGAACAATGCTTGCTCGTAGTATTCTACAGCCTTTTTATTTTGCCCCATATAAGAGTAAATTTTAGCAATTCTTGTTAAAGAATAAGCTTCCCATTCCTTTTGTTCTGTTACATGATGGATGGGTACTGCTTTCAGAAAATAATCTAAACCTTTTTCGGGGTTTACTAAAACTACATTAATATTTTTAGTATAAATAAAAATATCTTTAGTATAAATATCTCCTATTTGACTAAGAACAATTGCTATCCAATTTTGAAATCCTAGCTCTTGAAATAAAGAAAGTGCTTGTTGAAAGTATTCTAATGCCTTTTGTTTCTCACCTAATTTTAAGTAAATTTCTGCTAAAGAGTTAAGGATATTAGCTGTTGATTCACGATTATTAAAATCTTTATACAGTATTAATGCTTGATTATAGTAGTCTAAAGCTTGCTGATTTTCATTTAGAGATTGGTAAATTTGACCAAGAGACATTAGAATACTAGCTTCCCAATTTTTATTTTTCAAAGAACGCCAAATTAATAATTCTTGTTTGTAAGCTTCTAAAGCCATTGATTTATCTTGTAACAAATTGTAAGTTAGCGCAAGACGATTTAAGGTAGCTCCTTGCCATTGTATATCACCCAAAGTCTTGAAAAGATTTAAAGCTTCTTGATATTTGCTGATCGCCTGTTGTAATGAATCTTTATTACCTCGATCACGTAACTGTTCACCCTCTGCAAAAGCTTTTTCAGCAACCGTGCGATCGCTCTCCATCTGGCTTATATTTCTTTGTTGTCCCCGCTTTATTTCAACTACTGTACCCTGATTTAAAGGAGATTGAGCTAACACTATAGATCCTGACTTTAAAAATATTAAAATACCCAAACTTAGACTAAAATAATTAACCCTTCGCAATACATCCCATATCAACCAGCATTTAGTGAATTTTCTGCTATTTTTACCGCCAGTCGTCTGCATAATTCGCTCACCCTGTCCCAATAGATAGATAACTCAACTAACAACAGTTGCAACTATTAGCCAATATTATACTCGCTGCAATTTCACTCATCTGTAGTTTCTGCGGTTGGGATAGAGTTAGAAAATTATTTACAATATCTTGGTTAGATGATGTATCAACTGTCTCTATAAACTCCTGAAAAATTAAAGGATATGGTGGTAAATGTGTACCATTATTCAGCAAGCGGCGAGATATTGGACCTAATGCAATAGACCTCTGTTGTGGAGACTGACTTCTTTGAAAAAGATAGGATATCCAAGCAGTTTTATGAGTAATTACTAATAAATTATTCTCGCTTAAATCGTGATTTTGAATCCACAAACCTCCGGCGTGTTTAATCCGTTGATTTAATTCGGTAAAATCGTTAATATCGTCAGGTATTAATAAGGGAGATTGCCAAATTAGATGTTTAGGTAATTCTCTAATTTTGGTTTGATCCGTCATATATAAATACTCAATAGCTGTAGTTAATACTTGTTCTTCAATCATGAGAATTTTCACCAAATATAATATTTTTAAGTAAATTCAGTTCATGAGCGATAGCTTCACCGCTATGGCGATATTCTCTTTCATAACAAATACTCTCCACCTGTAAATGAGATAAAACAGTTTTTACATCTTTCAGGGTATCTGTAGATAAATCATCAGCGTGACTATCTTGATAACATTCAAATTCAGGATTATACCAATAGCTACCAACATGACAGTGCAATTCTGCTACTCTATTCAGCAGTTCTAGCCAATCTTTTAGAGTAATAAAACCATTATCAGCAGCGACTCTAGCATTAGAAATATCAAATAAAATACCGCAACCAGTACGAGTTAGTATCTCATCAAAAAAATCAATTTGTTTATAGCCAGTAGGTGTAATAGAAGCATAGTTTTCAAACAAAACCTGCATTTCTAGATATTCTTGATAAAAATCAATTCTTCTACAAACATCGTCAATATTTATATAATCAATTTCCATTGCATTTTTTAAATGTATACCTCCCTGTTGGAATTGACAAAGATGATCCGAAACATAAATAGGTTGAATTTCATCAACATGAAACTTTAAATGTTGCAAAAAAGGTTTTAATTCTGATTCATCTCGTTCTAGAAATCTCGACCACATAATATGAATAGCAATATTTTCGCTAAAGGGAGATAAATATTTTTTGATTTTTTCAGGGGATAAATGGCAGTAATTGTCCCATAAAATTTCTACAAATGGCAGTTTTTTATCTAGATTAGATAAATTAAACCCTGATTCATAAATTGGTAAATGTGTTACATTATTGACGCTAAGAGTTAACATCATAAATTTGATATTTCTTTAATAAATATGTAGTAAAAATTTGATTTATGTTGGGTTAAGCAATAGCAAAACCCAACATAAAAACTAAAAAAGTTTAAGGACCACAAGTAGTGTAATAGTAATCGTCGTAATAATCAAACAAAATAGTAGGTTCTCCATTTTCATCTAGAGGACTCCAATGATAAGAACCTTCTGTACCCAGATAATATCCACCAACTAAGCGAGGTGGGTACTCTTCTCCAGAAAAGATATTGTTTTGCATAAACTCATACTTTTCTGGACTATAAAATTGCAACTTTTCAGGGTCACGGAGGTAAGCTGCATAAGAATCAGCAAAATCTTCGTAAACATTAGTTTGGGCATAACTAGAAACAAACCCTAAACCTTCTTGCTGATATTTATCAAAACTTTGTTCATGTAACTGAGACCATTTTTCAGCAAGTTCTGGCTGTTTGTCCATGATATTCTCATGTGCATTGTGACCAATTTCATGAGTGAGAGTGCTTAAAACATCACGAGAACCATTAAAGTTTTCATCACCCCAAATGCAAATTTCACGATTGCTGCGGTCAAAAGTACCTAATGCAAAAGGATATTGTTCATTTGCCTGTGGTTCGTAATGAATAGCAGCACAATTTTCTAAATGTGATTGAGGAATAGTTTCGCGGATGTAATCGGCAATATTCTCATTAGAAACCAAACTACTCAATTCAAAATTACTAACTTCTGTTTGATTGACTAATTCTGTTTTCGCTAGTTCGGTTTCAGAAGGAGTTTCTACACTCTTAAAAAACAAAGATTCTATACCACTCATTACTTACTCCCTGATTTTTACTTAATGACACCGAACACTCTTTGACCACCAAACTTGAGACGACCAACTACATCAGATAAAACTTGCAAAAACTTCTCGTTTTCCAGACCAATAGTTACTCGTTCATCTACCATGAGATTACTTTTTTCTTCAGATTTTCCGGTTCTCATGGGAATTCCTTTTTGGCGGACTCCATCTACAAAGAAATTAATTTCTGTGGCGTATTTTTGGTCAAATACTTCTACAGTCAATTTGTCAGGTGCTTCCCAAGTAATTTCAGCTAAAGGTTGTTTTTGGATGTTAACAATTTGCAGTGTTTTCATGGATTTTTCTTTTTTGTACAGGTATTTTTTACCTACATCTAAGTAGGTGAACAGAAAAATTTACAGGTATCTAACGATATGTAAAGTTGTCTCCGTAGACTCTGATTGAGTTTTAGCCATTTTACAAAACGCAATACCCCTCGTTTTTATTTTCTTCACCTACTTATCTATTGGGATGGAAATGTGAAGTTATGCACTAAATTCAGATATTTTCTAATTAGTTGCAACTTGTACCCAAGCAGCTTTATCATCCAAATCACCAAAAGCGATCGCTTGTCCTGGTCGCAGTCGGTTAATAATTGCAGACTGTTCTGGTGTTAAACTCATACAACCACTCATTGCATCTCGGTCATCCTCTGCAACTAAGCGATGCACTATTTTCAGATTAGTATTTTTAATTGCATCTGGTACTAATCTCCCAGGTACTTGATCTACTAGCAGTATTCCTTGTCCATAGGCACGAATTTCAGAAATAAGATTAGAAAACATCTCTGCAACTTTTCCCTGTGGGTTAGCTTGTTCTACGGGACTTGTACCAGTCCGCAATAAAATCCGATGTGCTTCTTCAATTACTGCTAGGTGAGTTAAACTATGATTTTGATGCTGTGCTTTTAAACCTAATTCGTGTTGTGCTTGCCTGTATTCATAAAGGAATTGTAATAAAATTGCTATTGCCAAAGCTTTATCACTGTCGTCGCCCAAATAGGATAAATTAATCACAACTGGGCGGTCAAAAATATCAGCCCAAGCAGTAGATTTAGGTTGATCAAATAATTGTCCTTTCCAACCTCTTCTTAAACTTTGAATGCGAGTAGTTAAAGCAGCAGAAAGATTATTAGTTACCTCTTGGGCGTAACCTTTACTCTTAACTACAGGATGAATTTGGTCGAAAATTTGGGTTAAGGTGGGACAGGGAGTATCGAGAGATAAGAGTTGATCATCTAACCAATTGCGGGGACGAGTGTAAGCATGAAATACCAATTCTTCTAATAACACAGGTAAAATTTCCTGCATGGGAAAAGAAGCATTGAGAATAGACTTGAGCCGATCAATATGGGGTAATACTTGGGGAACTACATCTGCACTTAATCTGACAATATCAAACGGATTCAGAGTTAACTGATGATCTAATGCTTGACCGCGCCATATTTTCGTTCCAGGCATATATATAATGATGCGGTTAGGATCGTCTTCAGCTAAATTTTGATTAACTGACATTGCCCAATCAACGTATTCACTTTTAGCGGGTTCTACTACTAAAAAAGGAATGCGGCGATGCTGCATTTCGCGTAAAATTCTTCTGGTACTGGTGGATTTACCACTACCTGTAATCCCAGTTATTAAAGCGTGTTTGGCTAAAGTAGTGAGGGAAATTCCATATTTTAAAGGAGTAGGTTCACCTCCTTCTAACAAGTTTCCCAAAATCATATCTTGCTGGTCAACAGATTGGGGATTGAGACTAAAATCTGCGGTTGGTATTACTTTTACTCCTGGTACTTCTCGTTGTGGTAAATTAACTAGTAAAGATAATTCTTCGTTATTAAGTGGAGTAGTTAAACCGTTGAAGATATTAGATAAAGGATGTTCTATTTTTTGTTGAGAACGAGGATTTACAAGGGCAATATTTGGCTGTTCAAAACTGCTAAGTGCTGACTGGACTCCACTCATCCAAATTCGCTCTAAACTGTGAATACGAATTGGTTCAAAAGCACTTTTTTCACCACTTAATAAAGCCCGTAATTGATATCCACCTTGTTGGGCAATATCGGTATCTTCTGCAATAAAATAAACGCCTACATTCCAACATCCCAAAGTACGGGCAGCATCAAATCTAGTCATATATCTTTGCAAATGTGCCTCTGCAACTTGGGCGTGAACGTTGATATGTTCTTTCCCTAAAGCTTTAGCTATACTGCGATTGAAACCAGTTCCATCAGTTGTTTGCTGATTGAATTTTCCACCAGAAAGTAACGTCCCTCCGGCTGCAAGTGCTGATAATAATGCTGCGGGAGGGAAAAAAGATGCTAGTCCACTACCACCTATCATTAAGTTACTAGATAGGTCGGGGTTAACTTGACCTGTGTTGGTAAAATTCCCCTCTGTTTGTGTCTCGTTAATGGTAGCTTTAGTGAGGGCATGGACTTTACTTGTCAGTTCTCGACATTGATAACTGATCTGATCTACTTCCATTGCAGACACGGGTTCGGCAATAATCATGTATAAGAATGATTTGCCTAAAAGTCCTCGCAATAATCTATCCAAACTTTGGGTTTGTCCGCCATTTTGATCTAATTTCAGGGAAGGAATACCAGTTAAAGCGATCGCATGGCTACTAATTGGTACTTGAATTTGTCTTTGAATTTCTGAATGTTTGCATTCTCTGAGTCTAATTCCTGGACAATTACCTTTAAGGAAATTGCTTAGATAACTCAGACGGTTGAGAGAGCGATCGCTACTACTATGACCACGCATTCCTAAGTAAATGCGATTGGTAGTACCATCACTAGCAACAACAAAAACGAGGGTATATTTTCCCGGATCATGGCAAGCAGAAAGGGCAGTTTGTAAGGAAATAAAGTGATTTTGAATTGAGGAAATTGTTGATTCACCAACTTGTTCTAAACAGACAAAATGACAAGGTTCTGTAGATAAATTGGCTTTTGGATCTACTTGAATGAAATTAGCTTCTGATAAGGGAATATCTAAATATTTTCTACCTAATGTGTAAAGTACAGAGTAAGATATCTCATCAGATATTTGGGTAGCATTTTGGAATTGTTTATTTTTAGTTACTAATGAATTCATTGAATCTCACCTTGATTATCGCTATGAGAATCGTGATTGTTTCGAGCTAATGCTGCCCGAATTTTCACTTCTGTTTCAGGGTCTAATTTTTGCTTTTTCACGGGGTTTGTTTGAATTCTGGCGGCTTTAATTCTGTTTATGGCACTAACTAATTGATCCAGGCTAATCTGTTCTTTACCTTGTCTGGCGGTTCTCACAGCAGCATCAATGACAGCATTCTTAATATCCCGTCCGCACACATCATCAATTTTTGCTAGTTCTTCAACAGATACGTCTTCTCCACAAGGTAATTCTGCTACTAAATGAACTCGCCATATCTCCTGTCTTGCTTGTTCATTAGGCATGGGAAAATGAATGTGCCGCACTCTAGTTTCAAAAGCTTTATCGTAGTTTTCTACCAAATTAGTGGCGAAAATCACCACACCTTTAAACTTTTCCAAGCAAATTAATAATTGGCTGCACATAGAGTTAGCAGCACGTTCTGAACCTTGAGTAACATCGGTCAATCTTTTTGATAACAAAGAATCAGCTTCATCAATAAATAAAACTGCATGATCACGAGTGGCTGCATAGAATAAAGCCTCGACATTTTTGGGACCATCACCGTGAAATTTACTCTCAATTTGGGCGTAACTAGCTACTAGAATGGGACGATTAAGAGAGTGTGCGATCGCTTGTGCTGCCAGAGTCTTTCCTGTACCCGGTTGTCCGTAAAAATTCAAAGCAGTACGGGGAAAAGGTTCAATTTTTCTCAATCCCCATTTATCAAATACTAAAGATTCTACTTGAATCAATTCAATGGCTGCAAGAATTTCTTCTCGTAATTCAGAACTAACAATTAGTTGCTCAATAGTAAATAGTGACTGTTGAGATTTATACTGTTTTGCTCTCTTTTCCACATCAGCCTCATCTTCAAGTTGATTAGTATTTTGAGAAGTAGATGATGATTGATTTATGGAAGAAGTGCTAACAGTAACTTCAATATCTGTCAAACCAGAATCTAGTAAAATATCTCCTACTGCTTTAAGAAGTCGAGAACGACAAACGGCTGCCACTGTTTCTGGTACTGCTTGAGGAATACCACGAATTAATAGATTTGAATTACTCACAATTTACCTCCTTAATTAGCCTTCTAGGGTATAAATTACGTAACCATTCTCCCGATGTACATCTGCTGTTTGACTATCTACTCGACGAGATTCTATTGAACGTCCATCAATAAATTCTTCAGTTTCTGTATCAAAGATCCCTTGTACAGTTCTGTAATTTCCATTCTTTAAGTGTTCTAAAATCGAAATACCAATGCGAGAACTGTCGGTTTCCAATAAATGTTTTTTTTGTTGAAACCATTCCAAAATCTTGTCATAGGTAAGAATAGCAATAATTGCAGCTACAGCTATTCCTGTAAAAACGAGTGTTGCAATACCACCAATAATCTGTCCCCAACTCATCTTTTTCTCCTTGGTTTAATTGGTAAGCTGTTACGCAAAAAAATCGTATAATCTTAAAGTTATTAACTCTTGTGGAACAGGTATCTTGCCTGTTTAATTTATACAAATTAAATGCACAACAGCTTATCTTAGTGTAAGTTTGAATTAATCATGTCAGGATTCAGGATACAGAATCAAGTATTCACTATTGAGAAGGAATGATATTTTTCAAGTCATTCTTGATAAACTTCCGCATGGATAATTAATTCCTACTATGAAGAAACATTTTGACTCCTGACATAAGAGGGCAACCACGGGGGGTTTGCCCCTACTGGTATTTTATGAATAAATAACCAATGGTCTTCCTTGATGTTGTGCTTCTAATTCCTCATCAACTTTACCTTGTAACTTTTGACCATCCAAAAGTTCTTCAGTTTTAGTGTTAAATATTCCTTGGCAAACAACATAATTTCCAGAATCTAACTCTTGTTTCAAGGTAAAGGCGATATTATCTTTATCTGATTCTTTGAGCTTCTTTCTTTCTTTAAACCAATTAGCAATTTGCTTGAATGTAATAGCAACAGCCGCAATAACTAACGGAATAATTACAAACTTTGCCAAAAGAGAACCAGTAATAAATGCCATGATTTCATTCTCCTTATTCAATTACAATTAAGTCAGTACCACCAAAGGCTTCAATTAGTTCATCATCAAAATTTTTCACCACTAATCTACGTCCATAAGGACTATTATTAGGACGACAAACTAATTCATTCTCATCATCAATAAAGACTTGAGCCACTAGACAACCTTTCTGATGATTTTGTCGCAATAAAGCTGCCTTTTTACATTCTTCAGTTCGCGGACGTTCCGTAACAAAATATTCAATTGCTGCTTTATAAGTCAGTAGTTCTAAAGTTTCTGGTTCGACTGGAATCAACATCAATATTTTATCTATGGTCTTATTTAGTTGATTAACCAAGTCATGATTAGGTTTACTCAAGCCAAATCGCTTCATTAATTCTTCAACAAACTCTATTAATTCTACCATTTCTTTATTTCTCTTTTTGATAAAAAATCCTTTTTTTGTTTTCTGTTTGAGTTCATTAATTTGGTTATTTACTAACTTAGGACTCATAGTTATTGCTTCGTTGAAATCATCCCTTGCTCCTCGTTTATCTCCTAAGTAATAACGAGTAACTCCTCTGTCGAAATAAGCTTCGGCTAAGTGAGGATTTTTCTGCAATGCTTGGTCATAGCTTCTGATAGCTGCTCTATAATCTCCCTGTTGAAATTGAGTTAAACCATACCTATAATATGGATAAGCATCATGAGGATTCATACGCATTACCTCTTCTAAATCTTGAATTGTTCCTTGATAATCTTCCAGTTGATATCTAGCCTGACTGCGATTGAAATAAGCTGCTATATAATCAGGTTTTAATTGAATAGCTTTATTTAAATCATTAATTGCACCTCCATAGTCTCCTTTTTGAAGTTTTAATACTCCTTCTTTATTGTAAAATTCAGCATCATTTTCCTCATATTTAACTGGCTGACAATTTTGGATAAAATCTCGAAAATACCAGATTGCAGTACCAAAAACTAATAGTTTATCTGGTTGACTACAATTGAGAATTGGTATTGCATCACCAAATATATTTTGAAGTGTTTGCTTGATTATATATAATTGAGAACCCCCTCCAGATAATAAAATTTGACCAATATTTTTATCTGATAATCTTGTCTTAATAAATTCATCTACTGTGTTTACAAATTTAGAAGTCGAAGTTTTAGTTATTTCTTCAAAATCTTCTCTAGTTATTTGCATTTTTTTTGTTAATAGATTTGCATCTCCAGGTAATTCTAATGCTACAGATATCTGAATTTGTAGGTGTTGACTAATATTTTCTTTAATAAACCTTGCATATTGTTTAAGTTTTATATGTGTTATCTCAGAATATTCAAAATCAACTGCTAATATTTTGGATAAATAATTAGTTAATTCATCATCGAATAAACCAACGTGTGAGAAAGATACGTGGTGAAAATTACTAAAATTGTTGTAGATATCATTCCCAAAAACAAAATCTATAGTTGTACTACCAATATCAATAATTAATGTATGTTTATCTTTTATATCTGCAATTTCGCCAGAACTTAATGCCCCTAGAACTAATCCTTGTATATCTGGCACAAAATGTATTTGATTGTGCAAATACTTTGGAAAAGATTCATGTACTAAATTGATAAATTGATTAAGGATTTTCTGCTCTTGGTTTACTATCCAAGAGGTGGGGTAGGAAAATATGTATGAACAATCATTTTGTATACTTAATGGTCTTTCTTGCTGTAGTTGCTTGATAATTTCATTCAGAAGAATACGGGTGTAGTTTAATGATTGAGAATCAGTCCCCAACTTAAATTCTTCTTGCCATGAAAATAACTGCGAGGAATTTTTATTGATTTTTGTATAAGCTTCTTGTCCATAAGCTTGTAAATCATTATTGCTATCTAAAAGCAGGACTGCGGGAATGCTCTGATTTTGAGTAGCAAATCCTTTTAGTAATAATGGTTCTAACTGCTGCCAAATTTGATTAGGAATAGGATTTTGATTGAGTAATAAGCGAGACGATCCGCGTAGCTTGCTTCCCCTTTGGGGTACGCCGTAGGCATCGCAATCTACGGTAAGATGGGCAATGCGCCAGTTACTAGTACCGCAGTCAAAACTATAAATAGTATGTATGGTCATCTGTTTGTGTCTCTCTCCCCAAAGATAGAAGTAAGTATCTCTAGTAACTTATTGGGACGAGTTTTAGTTTTATGCACAATCAAAAACTTAATTTCTACACCCGGAGATACCACACTCCATCGGCGAAGGAATCAATACCGTTTGACAAACTACCTTTTTATGAAGCCGCTTAGAGGACATCCCAGTAGAACTATAGGGGATCAAAAGAAAAGATTTTTGACCCCAAGCTTTGACCACAACGGGTGTATCACAGCTTGTATAAACAGATGTAGCAAAATTAAAAGTTAAAAATCAAACTAATGTTAGGTTGCATGAGACCAAAACTTCTGTATGATCTTGCTAATGCGTAAATAAAATGAGTAATGGAGGTGAAGAGATAACAACCGCAAAAACGGCAAAAGGACAAAACGATACTAAATAGTAAACGCTTTGTCCCATCATAGAATTGCCGATTTTAACTTTGCTCAATCTATGAGAGCGGGGTTAATTTTACAGAAACCGAATCAGAGCGGGGTTAATTTCAAAGAAACCGAAGAAGTGGCTGATAGTTTGGACGCTTTCTCCACCAATTGGCTTTCTTGAGATTATTTCATGTTGCTCTCCAAGTGGGAGCCGTTCTCCTATATTAAAGCAGATTGCCGTAACATTCCAAGCCTTCCGACTGGAATATTTTGAGAAAATAAATCAGAATAAGGACTTACCCACCTTTCATTACTGTTTGAGACAGGGTATAAAATCTGAAAAGTGGCGTACAGTAAGAGTTTTAGCAGTTTAGCCAACCGTCTACCCCTTACTATTCACGGGATCTAGAAAAAAAGATAGGGTGTGCAGTGCAAGAAAAAAAAGGAGAAATTATTGAACGAGTCTCTTTCTTGTCTCCCCCATCTGCCCAAACCCCAGATTTTTAAACAACCTGTGTAAGTCCCAAGATTCTTTATTCCTCGCAAAAAAATAAACAAACCCAGAAAGAAGCAGCAGCAAATCTCATAAATATGTAAGAGCAACACGAATAGCCCCCTCTGATACTCCTAAAAACCAAGTATCAAGAGGAATCTACCGTGATCAACGACAATAACCAAAGCCAAACATTCTCTACCTCAAAAATTTCTTCAGCGAGTAACAGCCAGTCTCTTACTCCACAACATCTAGAGCAGCAAGGAAGTAGCCAAACATTAGCTTCTCAAAATCATCAAGAACAGCAAGCAAACAGCCCGTCTCCGGTTCACCTCCCCAACAACCTTACAGAAGCCGAATACCACGAACTAGCAATTAGCAGCGCCATCCATCCAGAACTGATAGAGCGCAACTTCATCCACATCGCCGGCGATACAGTCCTCAACTACCTGTTCATCTCCAACGCCATCCCTCGCTTAAACACAGGTAGAGTAACCAGCCCCTTCCTCAAACTGTACCAATACGCCACAGAGGGGGGAATATGGATTAGTGGATTAGACCCCTTAAATAACTGGCAACCAATGGAGTGGGGACGATTCAAACCCACCCAAGGGCGTATTGACAAAAATGGCAAAATAGTTAAATACGAATCACCACCGAAAACACCCAACCGTGTCACCTACTTTGATGTTCCCGACTGCATTGGGGATAAAGTTGCAAAACGTTACAATATTCAGCCTTATCATTCTTCCCCAGCACAGCATTTACAAGACCAATTAAATCCCCTCTCGTTTTGGGAAACTCCTGTCTTGTTTTGGGCATTGGTACTGTTGCTATGGAGTAATAACAAACAACAAACAGAAATAGCAGAAATAGCAGAAACTCCATTCTCATTGTGGAAATGGTTAGTAATGCTATTAAGCAAGAACAAACAACAAACAGAGACAGTAGCAACTCCACTCTCATTTGGAGAATGGGTACTGCTGCTATTGAGCAATAACAAACAACAAACAGAGGTAGCAGAAACTCCACTCTCATTTTGGAAGTGGGTAGTAATGCTATTAAGCGAGAACAAACAACAAACAGAGATAGTCGAAACTCCCCTTACATTTTGGGAATGGGTAATAATGCACCCAGAAATCCCGATTATTCTGTGTGAAGGCGAGAAAAAAGCAGCTAGTTTATTAAGTCAGGGATTTGTAGCGATCGCACTCCCTGGTATTTGGAGCGGGCGCATTGGCAAAAAAGACTTTGACGAACGCCTACACCCCGACATCATGCCTGTTGCCCAACCAGGGCGTAAATTCATTATTCTCTTCGACTACGAAACCAAACCCAAAACCCGTTGGTCAATCTTTCAAGCCACCTTGCGTACAGGTAAAACCATTGAAGCTGTAGGCTGTACCTGTGAAGTCGCACTGCTACCAGGTCCCGAAAAAGGCGTAGATGATTTTATTGTCGAACGCAGTAAATTAATCGAAAGTGGACAAACAGTTAAATACAGTCAATTCATTGAGGATAGTCGAACCAATGCCCAAATCAAAGCAGTTAAGCAGACTTTACTAATTGAAGGCAATCAATTAGACAATGATGGTCAAATAGTAGAATGTCCTCATGTACTTAATCAGTTTTTACCAGTTGAAGAAAATCAGCTAACTGATAACTGTCAAGTCACAGAGAGACATAGTGTAATTACTCAAAAGTTACCATACCAAAGCAATGAACTAACAAAAAATGGTCAAGTCATAGAAAGCCATAGTGAAGTTCATCCTATTACACCATATCTAAATAATCAACCTAACAATAACGGTCAAGCCCAAGAGCATCATCGGGTAATTAATCAGATTCCACGAGTTGAAAACAATCAATTAACCGATAACGATCAAGTCATAGAATGTCATCAAAACTCACAAGTTGAAAACAATCAATTAACAGAACCTAGTCAATTAACAGAACAACATCTTGCAGTTAATCAGAATGTAGCAGTTTCAATTAATCAAATAAACGCCTTATTAACCATCATAATTGATGACGCAGTTAGCTTAAAACAATACCAACGCTCATTCCATACTAGGCATCGGGGACTAAGCAGTAAATACAAACCAGATATTCGTGTCAACGTCAAATACCTATCATCAGCTGAAAAACTTCCCAAATCCGGGCTGGTAGTATTGTCCAGCGACATGGGGACAAACAAAACCGGACGCATGGCTCAATGGCGGGAAGCAAATCCTGATGTCAAATTCCTCAACACCGGACATCGGGTTAACCTGCTAAAAAACTTAGCAACCCGTCTCAAAACAGATATGTACTCTGATTTAAGTTATGCAGGTTTAGCCAAAGCACAAGCCCTCAGCATCACCATTGATAGCTTACACAAGTTAAACACCCAAATGCTTAACTACGGATGCGTGTTCATTGATGAAGCTTGCCAATACTTAACTCACCTACTGCACAGTAAAACCTGTAAAGAATATCGAGCGCAAATACTGGAAGTGCTGGAATATATCGTTCATAACGCCTCGCTAGTAGTCATCGCCGATGCCCACATGGACGACATCACAGTAGAATTTTTCCGAGCCATGCGTCCACTAGGGGAAAAACCGTTTATTCTCAAAAACGATTGGAGAAATGGCGATCGCTTAATCTATTGGTATGAAGGTAATAACTCCTCAGCCATAGTTGCCCAAATTTCCGCCGCGCTGATGAACAAACAGAAAATCATGGTAGCTTCTGACTCCAAGCGTTTCATTAAGAAATTAGAACAATCCCTCACCATAAAAGTACAGGTAGAAGAGGCAGGGAGCAGGGAGCTTTTAGCTGGGGGACTGGATACCTTTACGGTAGTTAAAGATGGTGCAACTCAAACTTTATCACCGATAAATTCCACAACATCTGAGGGAATTAGTAATTCTAGTTCTCAAATATCACAAGTAAACTCAACATCATCTGAAACAGTTAAAGATGGCCATTCTCCAACTTTGTCACAGGTAAATTCAACATCATCTGCAACAGATAAAAATGAAAATTATCAAATATTACAGATAAATTCCACATCATCAAATCATTCCCCCACACCCGATACCCAACACCATTCAGACTTAGAAATGAATGCTCAGTCGAACACTGACGCTCACAGAAGCACCACATCCAGACTGAGATTATGGTCTATTCACTCAGACAACTCAGGTAGCGAAGAAAACGTAGCCTTCATCAAAGACATTACCAACGCCGTCAAAGATGTTGATGCCCTGTTAACCTCCCCCAGTCTCGGTACAGGAGTAGACATCAACGAATATCACTTTGACGTAGTATATGGCATCTTTCACGCTAAATCCCAAACCGCTACCGAATGCGCTCAACAACTGTACCGCTATCGTCCCCACGTCCCCATTCATGTATGGGTTGCCCCCCGTCCTCCCTTTGGTTATCAGGAAACCAACGCCCAGAAAATCAAAGAACGAATCCTGCAAACCAACGAAGTTACGGCTTTCCTCATC
Organism: Dolichospermum sp. OTE_75_concoct_329_sub; assembly: GCA_031376645.1. GTDB lineage: Bacteria > Cyanobacteriota > Cyanobacteriia > Cyanobacteriales > Nostocaceae > Dolichospermum. The sequence goes on from JANMEE010000082.1 coordinate 20,859, forward strand.
CGCATTGACAGAGAAACTGGACGCAGAGGCGTAGAAAAAGATTGGGCATTAGATACTTATTGTCAAATTCTTGCTGCCCGTAACCGTTCTATCAACAATCTGCGGACTGATTTACAAGATCTATTAACAGAAATGGGGAATAAAATCATCTCCATGGGTGGTGATGAAGATACATTTGCCCTAGACCAGATGAAAAAAGCGGCTGCGGCTTTAGATACGGCTTATTACTCAGCAATAACTAAAGCTAAGAATATCTCCCCTACGGAATATCGTCAGCGTCAAAGTAAAGATTACCTTAAACCAGAAGAAGTTTTTGAATGTGAGAAATTCCGCCTTCAAGATACTTATGGAATAGAAGTTACAGAATCACTAGTAGAAAAAGATGCTGGTGGTAAATTAAGCCGAGCCATTTCCGCATTTGAGGCCATCCTCAAAGAACCAGATGGGACAATTTTTGACACTAATAGCAATAGACAATACCCAGCCCCACCGACAATTGTGGCAGAGAAAGACCGCCAGGAGCGAGAACATCTGCCTTTATGTATGGACTGGGGTAATTATTCAGCTAAATGGTTGGCACGCTTTAATTTAGGACTGCATGACATTTTAAAACGGTTAGTAGCAGGAGAGGAAGTGACTGCCCGTGATCCTGATTTACTGAGAATGGTAGCACTTGCTAAAGAATACGGGGTGTATATAAAAACGATTCTGGGCTTTACTGTTCCAGATAAATGTCAACCGATGTGGTTGTTAGGGACTTTGTTAGAGCAACTGGGATTAAAGTTGGATGACCGCAAGGAGGGTCCACGTGGGAAACAAGTAAAACTTTTCTCCCTTTCTCCAGTGGAATTGGATTTTGCCCTCAAGGTAATTGCTCACCGAGAGCATAAGCGGAATATGAAGCAGGAAAGGGCGCAGCAAGCTCAGGAATCACAACGGCGTTATCAGGCTGGAATGCAGTCTAGATATGGGGTTGCGCCGCCGCCTGACCCCGTATCCACTCCCCCCCCTAATGGTATAGGGAACCCTCTAGGGAAGGGGGTGAATACTACGGTTGAGCAAGTCGATTTTGTGGCTTCCTCTAGAGATGGCAATGACCTTTCTTTAGTTAATGGTGCTGATGGAGTTGATTTTAAGCAGTTTCAACCCGATGATGGCGATGATACTTCCTTGGTTAATTGTGTTGAGTTACTGAGAGCGAGTTTGAAAAAGGGGGTAGAGGCGATCAAGTCGGTTCTTCGTTCCTGGAGTGAAGATAGAAGATGGGGTACTGTGTTGTTGCTGGAGGATATTGCTGCTACTGAATTGCGATCGCTAGAGCAGTTGATGCCACAGTTTTATGATTGGCTAAGTGAGTCGGTTTTACCAATGAATTGTTAACTTGATATTCTCCAGGAAGACAACTACGGAGATTCTTTGTTCAGTCATCTACATTAAAACAGCAAACTCAAGTAAAGCAATTGCGCGGAAGCGTAGTGCTGAAAGCAATCGCCGTAGATGATAAACCAACGATTCTCGGTTCAATTATCTACTGAGAAACAGTAAACCCAAAACGCTGGGATTTTTTGCTGGTTTGGGTAATGTCTTCTTGCCAGGGAGATGCACATTGCAACATAGCTTGCTACGCGCCAAACGTTGTTTTTGGGCTGCTCGAATCAACAATTTGAGTGGCGTTGAGTTGGCACTGATTTGGCATTCAATTGGCGTTGAAATGGCACATTTTTTTGATGAAACTGTTTCATTAAAAATGTGAGTATGATTGATTCAACTTGAGATTTTTTTTGTTGAACTGGAAGAAGATCATAGGGAGAGTCAAAAATTTCTGACGATTATTTTTACTGGTCAGTCAGATAGTCAGATAAGAACGTGATTAAAGAAATAAAATTATCTTCTCAGTAGTGCAGTGGTACAAATAAGCATCTACATTAAAACAACAAACCATACTAATGTACTTACTCGCAAAATTAGAAAAGCAATTTACAGAAACTACCAAATTAGATGGGATGATTCGGGAGAATATGCGCGGGTTGGGATATCATATAAATACTTGGTATATCATATAAATATATGATGGTTTTTCCTAAAATTACCCAACTCTTGAAATTGTGCAAGTACCTCTTGCACAATTATTAGAAAATTATTGACACTATTTTTATCACAATGACGGAAATTACAGCTAACTATGATGAAACCTGGAAAGAAGCAATAGGAGATTATTTTGATTCATTTCTCGCCTTCTTTTATCCAGAAATCTATCAACAAATAGATTGGACTAAAACCCCCATTTCTCTAGATAAAGAATTAGAACAGATTACCGCATCTGCCGACAGCAAAACCCGCCACGCTGATAAATTATTTAAAGTGTGGTTGTTAGATAATCAAGAGATTTGGATATTAATTCATGTAGAAGTACAAAGTCAATATGATAAAGAATTTTCCCAAAGAATGTTTATCTACAACTATCGTTCTTTTGATTTATATCAAAAACCAGTGATTAGTTTAGCCATACTAGGAGATGGAACTAAAAGTTGGCGACCTAGTTCTTACCAGTATGGTTTAGGAAGTAGTCAATTAATCTTTAATTTTTCTATCGTCAAGCTTCTAGACTATCAATGGGAGGAGTTAGAGCAAAGTAATAATATTTTTGCTATAGTGGTAATGGCACATTTAAAGACTAAAGCCACTAATAGCAATTTGTCAGCTAGGGAACAGTGGAAATGGAACTTAACTAGATTACTTTATGAAAGAGGTTATAACCGTAAAGAAATTGTTGATTTGTATAAGGTCATTGATTTAATGATGGCTTTATCTGAGAACCTGCAATTAAGTTTTGAAGAAAAATTAGCTAATTATCAGGAGGAACGAAAAATGCCATTGTTAACTAACATTGAACGACGCACTATAGAAAAAACCACGAAACAAACTCTGAAACAAAATATTATCAAACTTGTGGAAGTACGGTTTGGTGATATTTCCGAAAATTTGATTGCCAGCATTAATCAAATTGATGATACATCTTTTTTAGAACAAATATTTGTATCAGCAATTAGTGTTAGTTCTTTAGAAGAATTTGCACAGCTTTTTAATTCTAATTTACCAGAATCAGATTAATAGATGTAGGTTGGGTTAAGCAACAGCCCAACCGAATAACAGCATTGTTTAGGTTGATTGAATTTGTGCAACAGGTTGTTGCCTAAATTCTTTGGGGTGATAATATCCGCATTTTAGATACTGCTGTGGATGATTTTGTTAAGCATCCCCAAACAGTCCATCCAAATCCTGAGATGAAGCCTTACCTTGGATCAAAGTAGAAGGACGCTGCTTTTCTTGTTCTTCTACCAACGTATCTGACTCTACATCTGTCATACCATTGTGCGTATTAGTATTAGCTGAATTTATCACTGAAGCCACAGGAGTAACATAATTTGGCAGTACAAACTGTGGTTGTTCCACACCCAAAGCCAAGCGCAGATTACTGCCATGTTTATTTAAAACATCCTGTGATTCCCAACAAGCAAACCGCAATTGTTCCGGTGTATATTCCCCACAGTGATATCGAGCCAAAGGTAACAAAGCTGCTACCAAAATATCTGATACCTTGCGATTAACCTCTTCCTTTGAGAGAGAATTCAAATAATCAACCACTTCCGCCATTGGTTCGCCTTCATAAGGCTGAAGACGCAAACTTAAACTCTTACGTTTTTTCCTGATTTTATTCATTAATCCTTGCTTCCTCCCTGCTTTTTATCAGCCTAAAAACAGACGATTAATCAAAATCAAAAACAGCTAACTATTTCCTTTGTCCAGCAAATAATCAAACATCCCAAAGCAGTCAATGAGCCTTTGAGACATACATTGCTCACCATCTATCGCTTTATCTAAATCAAAAGTTTTTTTAACAACGTCAGTAATACCAGCCCCCCAAATCATCGGCGTGAAATTTTTGTTCTGGTTGCGCCGTTCATAACTGCTACCTCTTACCTTTTTTTGTGAACCCCAACTAGATCCAGACTCATATGCAGTCGTAACTTCACAGTTGAAATAAATCTCCAATTCCGGCTCCAAATGGTAAGCAGCACCACCGCCAATAATCACCTCATCCAATTTTGTCGGCAGCAGTCGATTTAACCACCGCTCTAACTTATCCCCATATTCAGCCGTCGCTCGCTCAATTGCTTGAGCAATATCTCGAATTTCCCTAGCTCTTAAATTTGGGTCTTTAGCACTAGCTAATGCTTGAATTGCTACACATTCACCCCAATTGGGGTGACGGGTTTGGGGATAATTGGGGTTATATACCTTGTCAAGAGCCGCGTAACGGGCGGCAAATATCGCCTGTGCCAAACGCTCCCGGTCTAGTCCACTGGTCATTTCCACCACCTGGTCCAGCATATCTGCAAAACCCAACAGGGGACTATCTCCCAGCTTCAGTTGTCCCCGCTCAAAGTAAAGTGCCGTCGTATTTCTGTGACCAAACATCAGCACACCCAACTGTTTAGAACGCAACCACTCCAGACCCTTTTGCTTAATGCGTACAGCAGCCAGTCCTCCACCTTCAGGACGGCACAAAAACTTAACTAATTTTAGCTTCAGTACCATTTCTCGCACCTGGAAACGAGCCAACATCAACTGTAACTGTTCCTCAAAACGCAAGCGGTCTGTATACTCATTCCAAGGCAACAGCAGTGCTAATTCTAGTGTTAATAGCTTTTTAGTGGAAAACTTATCCTTGTGGGTTTCAATAATTAGCCCAATAGCTCCCAACACCTTCCACAAAGCATTTTCATACTTGAGTTCCTTAATGCGGTCTTGAGGGTCAAAACAAGTGGCAAAATCACCCAACACCACCACCCGTTCATTCCACTCCACCCATAATTGTTGCTCAGGACTAGGACTACCAATCCATCCCAAACGGGACATATAATTGTCAAGCTTAGTTTTCGGAATCTCCTCAACCGCAGGAGACATCACCAAAAATTTGGGTTCTGGCAGGGCGGGAATTTGATAAATAATTTTAGTTTGTGACCCACCCACGTCCACACTAATATATATGTCTGTCATAATTATTAGTCAGCTAAAATTCATTGGTCAATTGTGAGATGAATTAGCACAGGATTATCTCTTTTCTAGCACATAAATTTGGCTATTTTCACAACAATTGATGTAACTTCCTGCCAAGAGATAGATGTTGAGGGTCAGTTAAATTGTGCAGGATTTGCACCAAACTTGTGTTAAAATTGTGCCGAAATTGCACCAAGTTATTGTTACCAACAGGAATACAGTTGAGTGGATTAAAATAGTTGTACTTACTACGGTTTTTTAGGTTTTTGGCAACGAGCGGGTTTCTGTAGGCAATTACTGGCTGTGTTTGGCACAAAAAGCCTGTGAGTAAGTTTTGTTGATGGCTTTTTTAGCGATTGGCTGTTGTAGCCTCTCTGGGTTTCGTGAGGAACTGAGATGAAAGGAGGTTGGAGAATATGGCTGATGCGATGTCTACGGCGGCCAGTTACGCCATCGCCAGAGTGAAAAAATTGAAACGAGCCAACATTGCTGGGAGTGCTGCCCACACTTCAAGGCAGCGAGAAACGCTCAATGCTGACCCCAATCAGCAAAATATCAGGTTTATTGGCAATACTGAAAAAGAGGAAAAGTTAGAGGATTTGGTGTTAGCGAAGATTGGGCAGTATGAACAAAAGCGTAAAATTCGCACTGATGCGGTCTACTGTGTGGAGATTTTGCTGACTGCTTCTCCTAGTTATTTTCGACCGCTTGACCCCACGGCTGCTGGGTATTATCAAGAGCAGAGGTTAGCTGATTGGTTGGAAGGAACTCACCAGTGGCTAAACGAGCAATATAGCGATCGCATTGTCAGGGCTGAATTGCACTTGGATGAAGTGACACCCCACATTCATGCTTATTTTGTGCCACTGGATGAAAACGGACAACTGCGGTGCAATCACTTTTTTGATGGTCGGCAGAAGATGCGAGATTTCCAAGAAAGCTACTTTGCATCTGTACAGCACCTGGGGTTAGAGCGTGGTATTCAAGGTAGTGTGGCTAAACATCAGGACATTAAGGATTTTTATCGCATAGTTGAGTCAGGAAAGGATTTGAACTCTGACCTGACTATTGCCCAGATGCGGGCTAAGGCAGCAGATCGAGATAGGGCAGTGCAAAGTAAGAGTTCTATGGAGCGCACTGCAAAAAGGTTGGTGAAGGAAAATGAATCTCTGCGACAAAGGATTCAGGAACTGGAAGCGGAAAAGGAGCGGTTGCAGAAGCAGACTGAACAATTAAGTGATTTGCCCCTGGAAGATGTGGCTTGGCAGTTGGGATTAGACCAAGACAATAGCAGCTATCTCTGCTGGAAAGGGGGTGAACACATTATCTATATAAATGGCTCTCACTGGAGTCACCTTGCACCCGATACTCAGAAAACAGGTGCTGCTCAAAAAACCAGTGATGTTGTACCAGATACTCAGAAAACAGGTGCTGCTCAAAAAATAAGTGATGTTGCACCCGATACTCAGAATAGGTTGGATGCACCCAACACACAAACAACAGGTAATGTTGCAGCCAACTCCCAAAAAACTAGTCCTAGTGCTATTACTGGTACTGGTTCTGTAGCTTTGGTAAAGCAGGTTAATGGGTGCAATTTTAAAGAAGCGATCGCTTGGTTGAATGATAGATTTGGTGAAGATGGGATGCAGAGGGCTGTCACTCACTATACTAGGCAACAAGCGCAAGATATCCTCAAAGATGAGGCTGCACCAGAGTTTGTCCCCCCAGTACCGGAGGAATCGAACTGGCATTTAGTACACGACTATCTAACTAAGAAACGGAGATTGCCTCAAGATTTAGTGCAAGAATTATATCAACGGGGCTGGGTTTATGCTGATGCTCAACAAAATGCTGTGTTTTTGTTGAAAAACCTCAATGGTGAAACTAAAGGTGCATTTTTGCAGGGGACAAGAGCAGAAAATAATACTTTAGAAGAAGACAATACTTTTACAGGAGATGCTACTGGTTTTACAGGATATGCCACTGGGACAAAACGTAATCAGGGTTGGTTTTATCTCCAGTGGGGAGGGCAACCTACTGATGAAATCCAAAAAGTGGTGTTGTTGAAGTCACCTCTTGATGTGCTGTCTTTTGCGATGTTGGAAGTTGAAAAACAGCGAGGAGTGCCAGAAAAAAGAACAATGTTCATGACTGTGGATAGTCCCAGGGGTTTACCTATGGAGTTATTGCCAGATATCCCTGAATTAGTTTGTGCTTATGATAACAATGCTGCTGGAGATGAGATAGCTGGTGCTGTAGGTGAATTATTGCCCCAAGCTACTAGAGTTAAACCACAAGCGCAGAATTGGCATGAGGAATTGTTGGCACTACTACGGTGGCAACAGAGGGAACGAGAGTATCAACAACCACAAAAGCAACAACGACAACGTGAGCGTAAACGTGAGTCTGAACTGGAGTTATGAGCAGTATCGCTGCTTGAATCACAATACTGCACTCGTTTTATACTACAAAATTAGTTTTTAATTAGCCAAAAGGATAACCTTTTAATAGCCAATTGGACGATGGTAATTACTGAAATAAGCAATTAACCTGAGTGTATGCTCAACTTACAACTCTCCAAGTGATGGCTGACCTCACAATGACCGTTCTAGTTCTCAAATTTCAGAACGTGCAACTCAAACAATCTGGCAATAAGTAATTAGCTTTTAGAAATTACTAATTAGTATTTAGCAATAAGGAATTAGAAAAATGGCAACAATTCACTTCATTGATGGTGAAAAAGGTGGAGTAGGTAAGTCATTATTTGCCAGGGTAATGGTGCAGTATTGTCTTGATAAACAACTGCCATACGTGCTAGTAGAAGCAGACCAAAGTAACCCAGATGTGGGTGTATTTTACCCAGAAAATATCCAAACAGCAATTTTTAGTGAATCAGAACGTCAAGCTTATGCTGCTGATACAATTTTTAATTTAGCACTGACAACTCCTGTGATTGTCAATTTACCTGCTCACGTAACTAAAACAGTTAATGATTGGATTGAGCGCAATCAAATCCTAGAAATGGGAACTAAGCATAAAATTGATATCTGCAAGTGGTTTGTTGGCAACGGTGGATATGATAGCATTCAGTTATTAATTCAATCTTTAAACCACTTTGAAGGCAAAATTAAGCACGTCTTTGTTCGCAATTTTGGTTTATGCGATGACTGGAAACACGTGGATGAACGAGAGGATTTACAAGAGTTAATTCAAGCTCAAAAAGTCCCTATAATTAACTTTCCTAAGTTTAGTTATCGAGAGCGGGATTTACTTGATGCAACCCGGATCAACTTTTCTCAAGCTTTCTTAACTGCTGAGTTGGGTGTTTTGGGTCAGCAGCGTTTGCATAGTTTTCTTAAAAAAGCTCATGAAGAAATTAGCAAGGCGCAAGTATGGAATGTAGGTCAATCGGCAGCTAATAAATTATCACTAGATATAGCCTATTTTGGTAGCCCGCAAAGAAACTATTGTCATAATGAAGATTGATGCAGCTATTCAAGAATGTTCTATCAAGTAGAGGAGAGATGAAGATTGATACAGCTATTCAAGAATGTTCTATCAAGTAGAGGAGAGATGAAGAATGATGCTCAAAGAACTACTTCTCCAAGAAATTGAATCCACTCCAGATAGCATTCTGGCTGAAACTCTAGACTTTTTACGCTTTCTCAAAGCCAAGGAAACCCAAACACCGCTCAAAGTAGAAGTAGCTGAAGAACCTACTCACACAAGCGTAAATTCCACAGGTAATTCAATCATAGAACACTTGAAAACGATTGGTAAATGGGAAGGTGATGATTTACAAGAGTGCCTCCAGCTAGTTTATGCCACTCGCGGCAAAGTTAAATTTGATGACGATAACCCCAGTTCGAGAGAAAAATAATGAGCCTTTCAATTGAGCGTGTTTTAAGTGAAATAGATCAATTGACTCTAGTAGAACAAATGCAGGTATTAGAGCATTTGGTGAAGCAGATGAAGCAATCTGTGGAAGCTGTTGCGGTAACTCCAAAGCCTAAGTATAAGGTAACTGATTTTTATGGCATAGCTCCCAATTTACTAGAGGGAATGGATGCCCAGGAATGGGTAAATCAGTTGCGGGATGAGTGGGAAGACCGTGAAGCATGGAGGCAGCCACAATGAAGCTAAGTGATGCTTTACAGGGTGTGACTAAAGTTTTCTTAGATACATCTCCTGTAGTTTATTATGTAGAGGCTGTACCTGCTTTTGCAGAGGTAGCAAAGGGGATATTTGCTCTAATAGGGGAAGGGCAAATGCAAGGGGTGGTGTCTCCTGTCACCTTGGCGGAATGTGTAACTTTACCTATTCGGTTGGGGCAGGTAGAGTTACGACAGCGGTTTACAGATTTGTTGACGGGTACGGATGGAATTTCACTGGTGAATATTGATGCCGCAATTGCACAACAAGCGGCTGAGTTACGAATTCGGTATGGGCTGAAGTTACCGGATGCTTTACAGGTAGCAACTGCTATTGCTGCTGGTTGTGAGGTATTCTTAACGAATGATGTAGCTTTAAAACGGGTAACCGAGTTGCGAGTTTTGCCCTTGGTTGAGCTAGATGTTTAAAAAATGGGTGGGAAGTGCTGTATTAAAGAAAAAAGTTTGGGACAGCTTTTAACTTAGCCTTGACACTTCTCAAAATTCCGAAACCGACATCAAGAATTGACTTGTTTAAACCTGCTTTTTGCTTTTTGCGCTTACCAGTTTTAGCCTTATGAGTCATATTCTTAACAACTAGAGTTTCGGTAGCAACGAAGCTATTACTGCTTACTATTTCTGCTGTTACCTGATGTACCCAGTTTTGACGTTGATTACATGGTAGATGCATCTGCTATTAATGCAGAGGTGGCACAACAGCCCCAAATTAATTGCATTTACCAAAAATCTTCAATAGGGGCTGAACCAATCATAAAATCAAAATTACCTTCACCCCGGCTTTTCTTCAATGTTTCCATGATTTTTGTGGGGTTATCGTGGGGACCATTAACATAGAATGGTTTCCCGTTCCGACCACATTCTATACGTATTATCCCATCCCATTCTCCAATGTGCGCTCGCGTTTTTTCAAAGTCTTTGTGTGGTTGAAATCCTAAGCTTTCTGCGTATTCGCAAGCACTAAATATCATCCCTTGGGCAACTTCAAGGGGAACCTCTTGTGGTTTTCCGGGAAATAGATTGAATAATGCTTCTACAACTTCTTTAAATTTTATCCTGTCTACTGTACGTGGTGGTATGGCATCTTTAACACCCAAGCACCATATATCTAAAAGGTAACTACAAAGCGTGATTTGATTGTATCGAGCTTCCCTGGTAATCACTACCAATCCTAAACCGCTATCAATATCGTTCTTGTTTTTTATAGGTATGATGTTTGTCAGTATATTTTCGATGCTGTTTTCCGGTGGGATTTTCGGTAACAATTGAATAAGACTCTCGCTTGCTAAACACTGATATATGGGGTCTAATTCTCCGGAAGCTAATCTATCTAATGTGGTTTGCTCGGCTTGATTTTGAATCGCTGCATTGACTTCTGATACTTTGATACCTAGTTTTCGAGCTATTTGTTTGGGTGTTAAATTCAATGTCCTTAAATTCAGGATTTCTTGTTGTTGTGTTGCTGTCATAAATTACTACCTTCTACAAAGCTGCGCTATCATATTTTCTGCCTGTACTTATTCTCATCATCACTCCTGATTATTTAACATTCCCGTCAACAATTCCGACATTTCCCATAAATCTTTATTGCGGTTATCATCATAAATCATCAACGTTCTCGGGTCAGCATGACGGCTCAACTTCTGCACCTTTCTAATATTCCCATCTGTCGCATCAAGCGCCGCCGTAATCGCTGAATGCCTGACCCTATGGGGTGACATAGGTTTCTTCACCCCCACCGCCTTAAAACTCACAGACACAATTTTATAGATCCCATCTGCCGTCAATCTATGCCCAGAATTATGAAAATCCAACGCCGTAAAAATCGGTAAATTCTCCTGCACATCCCCCATGGCTATCAACCACTGGGCAATGGCAATGCCCACATCCTTAGACATATCCAAATACTCTTCATTCGTTCCCTGGCCTTTGCCCAAAATCCGCAACTTGCGACCATAAAAATCAAAATCACCCACATTTAACTGACATATTTCCTGGCGACGCAAAGCTAAACCCCAAAGCACCATAAAAATTGCATAATTGCGCTTGCCAATCAACGTTTCTCTATCAAACTGCTGAATCACCTTGGCTATCGTCTTAGTATCAACACCCCGCGTATCCCGATACGCCTTCACCTTTTCCCCCTCCACATCTTCCAGGGAATAGTTGCACACCCCCAACTTCCGCCCCATCTTCGCCAAGGACTTAATTGCCGCCAACCGCCGATTAATCGTCGCCTCCCGCACCCCAGATTTAATTAACATTGCCTTATATTTCAACACCACCATCACCGCTTGCTCCCGCTGCAAGTGCAGAAACTCCAGCACACTATCAGTAGATGGCAACAAGCCCGTCATCTTCGTAAAAAAATCCCGAATATCCTTCTCATACGCCCGTTTGGTATTGGGATTGCGCTTATCTGCCAACAACTGTGCCAACACATCTGGATCTTGGTCTAACTGCGCGTCAAAATACCGAGATATCTTGGCATCCAAACACGCTTCTAACTGAGGAACGATAATTTCTCCCACCCGTGGTTGATTAGCCATTTTTCCTCACTGGTTCGTTCGTGATAATGTACGTTTCCAATAACGTCTATCATAAAACAATAGGTCAAAACATTCCCGAAATAACTAAATACTCCTTGCGGAAGTTGTCAAGTGTCATTTGGCAATGCTATGTCTGTATTTGCCAGGTGTGATATCGAAGCTGATATCATTTACCATATTTCTGTAAACTCGTTTTCCAATCTGTCAAAATGTCGGTTCGCAGACAAAGTGAAAATTGACGCGGACTAATTGAAAATATACTTGTGTAACCCTTATTATTTCGTACCATGAGAGCGATAGCGTTCGCGGAGCGTCCCGGAGGGAACTAGCGCTGCTGCAAGCAGTTCGCTACTTACAGAATTATTGCTCCACAGCCTTATACTGGAATGATTTGCGAACTTTTATCCTCATTTGGCGGAAAATTTCAATTAGTTCGCGATTTTGGTAGGAATTTTTCATCTACTCCGCGACCAATTTTCACTTAGTCTGCAACATAAAGAGCTAGAACCCTTATAACTCCGTTGAAATTTTTTCAATTAGTCCGCGAACCGACAAAACCTTGGCAGATGTCCTTTGACAATGCTATATCTGTATTTACCTGTTTTGATATCGAAGTTGATATCAGTTACCATATTTCTGTAAACTCGTTTTCCAATCTGTCAAAACCTTGGCAGAAATGTGTTTACCACGCTCCTGGATTAATTTATCAGCCATTGCCATTACCTCAATTACTGTTTTGTATTCTGTATATACCATCTCCGTTAATAACCGCAGTGTTCTGGTGTAGGTAATGTTGTATGCCTCACAGGTTTTAACAACTAGCCCGTCATCACTAGCACAAATCAACAATTGATGACGGGCGATGGCTATTGTAGACCTATCTGCAATACTTAAAAGGGGCGCTCTGACACTAAATTCTAGAAAACTGGTAAACATTTCTGCTGTGGAAAGATTTAGAGGTGTTAAATATTGGTGAGCAGCTTGGCGAGTGGGCAGTTCCAGTTGATCTGAGTCTAAAAGTTCCTGGGCAATGTACAACGGGCTATAGTGCTGTTGTAGCCATCCCCACTCGTTGAGGTAGCAAAAATCAATCAGTGCTGTTGCGTCGAGAATTGTGCCATTAAGCAACTGCATAAACTTCATTCTCTTGATGACGCACCCATAGTTTTTCCACAGTTAAATTGAGCAGTTCTGCGGCTTTGATTGCGGAAATCTTGTCCAATTTTAAGCACTGCCAAATTAGAAATTCATAACGTTCATTTTCTGGATATTCTGCTGCTGCTAGGGCTGGTGGTAATTCCATTGAATTTTGCAAAGATGCACCATCATGTTGCTTTTTATAAATTGCACAAATTTTGGCTTTCTCTTTGGCCAAGTCAATGATTCCCATTGTGGCTAAACGATTCAAGATGACTAAGTAACTTACCCGAAAATGCCGTTTGAGTTTGACAATATCTTGGGTAAGTGCATACATCCGTTCAAATTCAGCTTGGGGAATAAGTAGGTGACTGGCAAAGTAATCAGCTACCTGTTCGCGGGCTTTTTCTTCAGATGAGGTTTCTGACTCAACTAAGGTGTCTTGGTACTCTACGCGGTGAAAGATGAGGTGTCCAATTTCATGGGCGAGGGTAAACAATTGACGTTCAATGGTGATGTTATGGGTGTTGACTAAGACAAATGCACCTTCAATATCACTGCAAGCACTCAGACCAAAGAAACCTTTGATGGGAATGGGTTGACGTAAAACTTTTAAGCCGATTTCTTCTACAGATTGAAACAGGTTGGCAATGGGGGCTTCTCCCAAGCCCAGGCGATGGCGAAATAAAGCTGCTATTGCCTGAATGCGCTTTTCGTTGCCTTCTACTTGGTGGCAAGGTGTACTTTCTGGGGTGTAGGTAGGTAAACCAACGGCTTGTTCTAGGGCGTTATAAGTTGGCAGCATTCGTAATACTTGGGCTGCAAACTGGGGGTTTTTGTCAAAGGAAACATGAGCGCGAAACCGGAAGTTGGGCAGTCCTACGCTGGGGGGACGTAGCAGGTCATCAAGTGTCACGCCGAAAACACGAGCCAGGGCGGAGAGGATTTTGCTGTCTGGTAAGGTTTTGGCGTTTTCGTAGTTGTTGATGCTCTGGCGAGTTACAGAGGCTTGTTCTGCAAGTTGTTCTTGAGACAAGCCTAGACTTTTACGGTAGCGGAGCAGGTTGGCTGCAATGATTTCTTTCATGGCTGGTTTTTAAGAGCTATCGCTCTTAGGCTCAAGGTCCGTGTCTAGTCAAATGTCAAAGCTGTTAACCTTATTCTTTCTAATTATAATAGAAAATGTAAAAGCTATTTTACATCTGATTGAAGTACGTAATTATTAATAATGACAACAGATTCCGTAAATTCACAAAAACTATAGGACTCCTATTTGATTTTTGATAGCTTGCGTGGCGTAGCCATACAAGAATCAGTAGGTATCAATTCTGTCTTTCCTGTTCCCTGACCACACAAGTAAATATGGCTAACGCCACGCTTCGCTATCAGGAATCAAACCGGATTCATATATATAACAGTCAGCAACATCCTTTGACTAAGTTTGTGAAGAGTTTCTCTACCTATTTCTGCCAAAGTGTATAGTAATATGGGTGCATTCTACTCATATTCATATCATTAATATTTAGATGCGTTGTCTTGTGAGCCAGGGTGGTGGAGTTCCCAGTTTTGGAAGTTAAATTGTTAACCCCACAGCCTACTTATTTGGCTCAATTTATTAATTTATTCGTCACAAGCCTGCTGCTATTTTTGTTTTTTAGTCAAGTTAGTTAAACGAGTAATGCTGGAGCGAATATTACCTGCTTCTTTGCGATTTCTCAGTCTTTTTTTAGCTTCTTTTAGGACTTGTTTGATCACGGTATCTTTGTCTTTACAGGTGATATAAAAAGCCTCTAATAAGGTTTCAATGGTTATTTTCTCTTGAGCGCAAAGTTGGTCTATTTCTTCTTTGATTGGCACTTCTAATCTGACAGGGATACGTGGGGAAATTTCGGGAAAGCTGGCTAGTTTCTCGGCTAGTTGTTTTAGTTCTGACCCTTCATTATTAACAACGGTAGAGTTCTCTGCTATTTGAGTATCTGGAGTAATTGGCTGGGTTTGTACTAGTACATCTTGTCTTGTTGGCACTGTTGGTTGAGTGGCTCTACGGCGGATTTCTTCTAACATATTTGTGTTATTAACATTCTCGTTTAAATTACTCATAAACTTCTCGGTAAGTGGTAGGGGAATTCAGCGACTAAAGCCCTGTTGATGTTCTGACGTTGTGCTTTTTAGTAAGGATAATTAAGCTGTTTCTGTGGGGATTAATTTGGCATATTTTTCTAGCAAGGCGGGTTTTAAACGTTGTGCTAAAATCTGAATCGCGTACTCAAGTGATGCTTGTCCTAAGTCTGAAGGGCTAACCCGATAATTGATAGCATTTTTGTACACATCTGACTCCAATATATGGGGCAACATTAATTCATCTTTCACTAACTGCCGCATGGTATCAATGCTGGATTGGGTGGCTTTTGTCGGATGCAGTCCAGTCCAGCGGGCGCGAAATGGGACTACGCCTAGCAGTTCGCCATAGGGGAGTGCTGGTTTAAATTCTTTGATTAGTTCTAAGGTTCGCAAGAGCGATTGCACTCCCTTGACGTTAGATTCGGCGGGAATTACCCACTTATCCCCAGCCCCCAAGGATGTTTGTGCTAAGTGTGATCTCTCTGGCGGTGGGTCTACAATTGCTACGCCAAAGTTATTGATGATTGGTTGCAGGCGATTTCTGAGGATAAATAAGCTCAGTCCGCTAGATGCCAGTTTGTAATTAGCACTCTCAAGTCCATCATCGGAAGGAATCAAAAACAAGTTGGCATTGCTAATGGTGCGTTCTCCTATTTGTCCGTCTGGCACTGAGGCAATGGCATCAATAATTCTCGTTTTTTCCTCTGGCTGAGTCAAAACTTCCAGTAGGGTAGGGGTATTAGGCTCTACTTTTACCCCCAAGAAACTAGTCAAGCTTGATTGGGGATCTGCATCGACAAACAAGACGGGAATTCCTAATTTCCCTAAATATCTCCCTAGCATCAGTGCTACTGTCGATTTCCCCTGCCCTCCCGCTAGACCCAAGCTAACAACTGTTGGTGTGTTGGTCATAATACGATTGTGTTTAAGTACGAATATACTTTACTGTAATTATATTACTAAGTCTTTATATCTTTGAACTATTATACTATTATACTATTGTACAATAGTATAATAGTTCACTGTGGTTGGGGAGCAAGACTATATCGCTAAGTAATGGGACAGAATTAATTACACAATTGATTTTTCTGTTCCCTACAATCGCCTGCACTACGTTATCCAGATAGCGATGGGGTGGACTGATAGCAAAACCCCAATCCCAAAGATTGGGTGGTTCATACCCCAATGAGCGAAGTAGAATGAGTTATTGTTTGCATAATTTCTCGAACCCATCCCAATAAAGAGATAGTTAGGCAAAAAGCGAACATCTACGAGGCGCTTATAGCTGAACTCCATAATTGAGTAAGCTATAAAAGTCTACAAATACATATTAGGCTAGGATATGGAGGTAAATGACTCCGATGAGAAAGCGCACAGACATAGTTTCAATGTTTTCCACATTCCTAAATGCTGATGATTGCCAAAGCTTCAGCGTGTGGAAATGGGGAAACCCCGATCCAAAATTACTCAATAGTATGCAGCGCAAGATTGAGGAAGAACCTCATTTAACTGAGGAATATTGGGCGAAGTGGTGGTTAAGAAAAGCACTAGAAAATCCTAATAATTCTCTAGCTAAGTGGCACATTTATGCTTACTTAGAAGAATCATGTTACTTTGCTGTGATGAAAATTTTTCAAAAGTATGGTCATATCGAACTTAAACCCATAGATTGTTTGCAGGTAGCTAGAGATGCTACTTATCAAATAGAAAGATTTTCTAAGTATAATTTTGCTGACAGTAGTGTAAAAACTTACGCTCAACAAATAATTTTCGGTGTAATTCGTGATAAAGTTATTCAAGGTCAGGAATTACTAAAGTACACAAATCTTGGTTTATTAAGAGCAGTAAGTAAAAAGAAATTAGAAGATTCATTAAAGATTGTCAACACCCAGGAAGCAGAAATCCAAAGATTTATCTTAGCTTGGCAATGTTTTTCTGAATTTTATGTTCCTACCCAACAAACAGGAAGTCGCAGTTTACAACCTCCTAGTTTAGAACAACTAGAAAATATGGCAAGACGCTATAATTCTAGAAATAATCATCCTCACAATTCAGTTAATGGTGCAGAAATTCAAAGAATTTTAGATAACTGTTGTGATGCTGTACGTGATGCAGTTCGTAATACTAGAAAAGTAACAATTGTGCAATTAGATGATAGTATCTCTGAACCTTCTACTGAATATCAAGAAGAAGTAGCTATAGAACAAGAAATTATTTTCAGCAGAAAAATTTCTAAAAAATGTCTAAAAATCACAAACTTTTTAGATAATGAATTTGCAAATTTAGAGGACAGATCTAAAACAGCTATTCAATTAAGTTATGGCTTGGCGTTTATTCAAAAAGAAATAGCTAGTATAGTTGTTGCAAAGCAATATCAAATTTCTCGTTCTAAAACAAAAGCGGAACAAAAGCTCCTAGATAATTTGTTAGATTGGGTACAACAAGAATATCAACTAACCATAAATTCTGATAAACAAATTGAACATATTTTATCTTTCCAAAAAATGTGGCTAGATTCTTTTTGTAAAAAACCTTTACGAAATTTTCTCCAGAATACTCTCTTGGCAGTTTTAAATCAAGAAATACCATTGTTAAAATTAGTATTTGGAGCAGAATTACAAGGAAATCAAGTAGCAGAGAAGCTAAATATTTCTATGCAGGAAATAGATGAGCGGATTAATCAATTAAAATCAACATTAGGAGCAGCATTAAAAGTTTGGTTACAGTTTACTCTCAAGATTGATTTTGCCCCCATTCAAGGAATCGCTGAACAAAAAATAACTGATTTTGTAGAAGAATGGCTAAAAACTATTAACTATGAAACTCTAGAAATAGATTATATACAGGATCTGAAAATATTAGAATTTTTGCAAGATTTTTTTCAAGAGTGACTAAAAAATAGCAGTCATCAAAATTAATCTAAGAAATATCAAACAAAGGGAGAAAATAACAATGTCTAAATTAACTGGATTGGATCAACTAATCGTAGCATATCCTGAGCATCTATGGATAGATTTTTCTGAACAAGAGCAAAAAGCAGCATGGGAAATAGAGCAAAATTACTCTTGTAATGCGGCGCGTTGGAATGCTTACATGAATAGAATATGTATCAGTTTAATCATCAGTTGTTTACAAGAATATTTTGATTTAGAAACAACTCCTACTTTAGCATTTAGTGATAGTGATAATCGTAGTATTTGGGAAGTTGTTAATGGGACAATGATTAACTTAGAAACAACTAAAATTGTGATTATTCCTAGTGAGGCTATGGATACAGAAGAATTGACTGTACCTCAAGAATGGATTGATATTCCTGGTTTGATAGCTAATTATTATTTAGCAGTGCAGGTGAATTTATATGATAGATGGATCAGAATATGGGGATATGCTACTCATAAACAATTGAAGGATAAAGGTAGATATGATCAGAGCGATCGCTCTTACTCCTTAGATCAAAAAAATATCATTGAAGACTTAAATGTAATGTTGTTATCTCACAAGCGTAAACTAACCACCCAATCAGAAATTCAAGCAATACCAAAATTATCATTACAGGAAGCAGAAAATATATTAACACAACTTACAAAAGTTACTGATTATTCTCCGCGTTTAGACTTGCCTTTTGAAAAATGGGCAGTAATTATGAATAATAGTAATTGGAGGAAACAGTTATATGAAAAACGTATAGCTGAACCATATATGCTGGCTGCTACAACAAATAATGTTAAATTAGAAAATAATATTAAACTACAGGATATTTTACAACCAATAAAACTAAAACTTAGTGATTGGTTAGAAGATAACTTTAATGCTGGGTTAGAACTAGGATGGCAAACAATAGAAGTATTTTTGACTCCAGAAAAACAAAGATTTGCATTGCGTTCTGAACAAGCACCAGTCAAACAAGGAAAACTAATTGATTTAGCTGTACAAATAGGAGGTAAAGCAGTTGTATTGTTAATAGCGATCGCACCAGAAACAACAGAAAAAGTACAAATTAGAATCCAACTACATCCAGCTAACAATGATCAGTATCTACCAGCAAATCTTAAATTATCCTTAATTTCTGAGACGGGAGAAAATCTGCAAACTGTACAATCCCGTTCCTTAGATAATTTTATTCAATTAGGTACAATCAAAGGTATAAAAGGTGAGTCTTTTGGAGTTACTATATCTTTAGGAAATTTGAAAATGACGGAATTTATAGAAATTTAATGCTAAATCACTAAAAAGAGAAATAGGCTGATGAGTAAATTAGTTGTATTAACTTTTGGAAACGGTGACTTTGATCAGGGTTTTTCTACCGTTACCGCTTTGTTATGGAAGGATAACACATCAAAACCACAAAAATTTACAGGTAGCTTACCCCCAGTACCAAGTATCCCTGAAATTTATAAAAGATGGAAATTTCTTTATACAGCACTTGCAGATAGTTTAAGAGGTATTTCTACAGTAGCAGTAATTATGGCTTTTTTCCTGCTTGTAAAAAGTGGATTACAGAAAATTGCCTTATTACTACTATTACATCACTACTATTCTAAACATCGGTTTAGAATGGAAATATCACTGACAGAAGAAACTAATTTTTCCAAAGTTGATTTGGATATTCTTAATCAACAATTAGCAGCAGAAATTAAGAAATGGTTAGAAGAATCACCTTCTTTCAGTGAAATTAGAAATCTACTTAGAACTAGCTTATCTCAAACTGATGAAATAAGATTTATTATTGATAGTGATAAGGAATTATTACAAAAACTACCCTGGCATTTGTGGAGTTTTTTTACAGATTATCCACAAGCAGAAGTTGCCTTGAGTGCGCCAGAATGGAAAGAGCAAGTAGCATTACAAAATCTTACTAATCAAGTAAAAATATTAGCCATTTTAGGTAATACTCAGGGAATTAATGTAGAGGAAGATAGGAAATTTTTGGAAGGATTACCTAATGCGGCTGTAACCTTTCTAGAAAAACCTAAACGTCAAGATATTAACAATAGACTTTGGGAACAAAATTGGGATATATTATTTTTTGCAGGACATAGCCAAACAATAGAAGAAACAGGAAAAATTTATATTAATGAAACTGAAAGTTTAACAATTGAACAGTTAAAATTTTCTTTACAAAAAGCTATTGAAAAAGGGTTGCAAATAGCAATTTTTAACTCCTGTGATGGTTTAGGTTTAGCCAATCAATTAGCGAATTTACATATTCCACAAGTTGTTGTAATGCGAGAACCCGTACCTGATTTTATCGCACAACAATTTTTAAAGAATTTTCTTCAGGAATTTATTGATGGTAAATCATTATATACAGCAGTACGGGAATCTAGAAAGAGATTACAAGGATTAGAAAATGAATTTCCTTGTGCTAGTTGGTTGCCAATTATTTGTCAAAATCCCATTGTGATACCACCAACTTGGGAACAGTTACGCAGTGGTGAAGATAAAATATATATTCCGGAAATTAATAAGCAACCTATCATCTCAATTTCCGTATTATTTTTCAGTATTTTAGCTACAGTTTTCATCTTAGGAATTAGACAAATAGGAATCCTACAAAAAGCTGAATTACGAGCTTATGATCAAATGGTGAGATTAAGACCAGATGAAAAACCAGATCCAAGGATTATGGTCATAACAATTGATGAAAAAGATTTAGAATATCAGGATATGATGGGAATGAAAAGAAAAGAATATGAAGAAGAAGGAAAAATAAAAAAAACCTCTTTATCAGATCAAGCTCTATTTCAAGTATTACTTAGACTACAACCTCATCAACCAAGAGTAATTGGTTTAGATATTTATAAAGACTTTCCTCTAGAATTTAATATTAGAGAATTAACAAAACAATTTCAGGAAAATAATCGTTTTTTTGCTATTTGTAAACATAATGAAGCAGCACAGGACAATGGTATTAAACCTCCTGATGGAGTACCAAATGAACGGTTAGGGTTTAGTGATGTAGTAGTTGATGCTGATGGAGTTATTCGCCGTCATCTGTTTAATATGAATTCTAACCTTGACTCTCCTTGTCCCACAGAATGGTCTTTGAGCTTACAGTTAGCTATTCGTTACTTGCATACACAAGGTTTACAAATAGCTCCTAAAATGACAGAAGAACAAGATTTACAAATTGGTAATTTTATTTCCAAAGCTACTTTAAAAACATTAGATGGCAGTTCAGGAGGATATAAGGTAATTGATGCTAGAGGATATCAAATGTTACTTAATTACCGATCTCGTCAAATTGCTCAAGAAGTTCCTCTCAGAGAAATTCTTGATAGTCAGTCTGACTCTAATTGGTCTAGTTGGGTTAAAGATAGAATAGTAATTATTGGTGTTACTGCGCCCAGTACAAAAGATGTAAAAGGCACTCCCTATGGTGTGCCGATGCGGGGGGTATTTATTCAAGCACAAATGGCTAGTCAAATTATTAGTGCAGTGCTAGATAAACGCCCTTTAATCTGGGTTTTACCGGGATGGGGTGATGCTATTTTAATTGGTGTTTGGTCTGTAGTTGGTGCTGTAATTGCTTGGCGTTGGCGGAGAATAATATATTTAAGTCTGGGCATTGGTGGTTCTATAATCATTATATCTGCTGGCTACTTCTTGCTTTTTTGGCTTACAGGTTGTTGGTTGCCTTTTGTTCCTTCAGTGTTAGTTGTTATATGTGCAAATGGAGGCGTTTTAGGGTATGTTAAATGGCAAGAACAATTACAACAACCTAATTCTTAGGTGTGAGTATGAATTTACAACACAGGCAATTTAAAAATCAACCACTGTTTTTAATCTTATTTTCTGTATTTGGTTGTGATTCTAATTTTAGTATAGCTAACCAGGTTAGTAGTCATCAAGGATATCAAACACCATCTGAACCAGTACAAAATTTAACCAAACAGAATTTAACAAATAATATCGCTGAAAATATTCCTACACCACCTAAAAAGACACCTAATAATAATAAAAACAAAACTATAAACTTGCGTTTTAGCTTACCACCAAAAGGCGCACCAGGAAACCGAGGCAGTGCAGGTTCTCGTGGTGATATATGTACAGTTAATAAGAAGCCTCCATTGACAGCTTTAATTCCTGGAACAAATTTTGGGCAAACAATTTCCGAACGCCCTACTTTTTGGTTTTATTTACCCTATCGTCCTAATCTGAAAACTCCGGTTAATTTTAAATTAACTAATACAGAAAATAAAGTAGTTTATCAAAGCAAGTTTTTATTAACAAATACTCCAGGAATTGTAGGTATTACTTTACCAGCAAATGCACCAGATATAGAAGTTAATAAAATTTATGAATGGAATTTGTATTTTAGCTGTAATCCTCAAAATAAGTTGGATATAGAGCGTGTTTATGGAGCAGTGCAAAGAGTAAAATTACCATCTACAGTCAAGGAAGATTTGGAGAAAATCAAAGGAAGAGAACGCATCATTTTTTACGCTAATCAAGGTTTATGGTATGAAATGTTAACAGAATTAATTGCATTACGTAGTCAAAATCCTCAAGATCCTCAATTAGCTAAAGATTGGCAAGAATTGTTAAACCAAAGCCCGGAAATTGAGTTAGATAAAATTATTAATGAACCTGTTGTTGATTGCTGCAAATAAATATAGCAATTCCCATTTAATTGAGGTACAGGAAGGAAGGAAGGAAGAAAGAAAGAAAGAATTAACCGCAAATGGACGCAGATGAAGACAGATAACTTTGTACTTCATTAGATTAGGAAACTCTATAATCACGATTAAATAATTACTATGCAACCTCACTTACTTCAAAAAAATGCCTTGAAAAATATCGTTCAGTATGGTTTAGTTGTTCCCATTTGCTTAATTACCTTAGTAGTTTCTTGTACCTCTCAATTTTCTTCACCATCAGTAGTAGCTCAAAATTCAACAAGTCCTAAGTCTGAAGCTGATAGACTATTTCAACAATTTTTTGAGCAAATGCAAGCTGGAAAATGGGATAATGCGGTTAAATTAGGACAGCAAGCATTAATCATATATCGTCAAAACAAAAACCGCAGTCGAGAAGCAGATATTTTAGGTAATATGGGTATTGCTTATCGAGCTAAAAATAATTATACCCAATCATTAGTTTATTTAGAACAAACTTTAAAAGTAATGCAAGAAATAAAAAGTCGTCAAGGAGAATGGACGGCTTTACAACAGTTAGCATTAACTTATCGCGCTTTGGGTAATTCTGAGCAAGCTAGGGAGTATTTAGAAAGACAATTGAAATTATCTGAATTAGAAGGTAAACCAGGATGGAAAGCAGCAGCTTTAGCTAATTTAGGATTAGTACAGTTTGATTTAGGTGACTATGACCAAGCACTTAAAAGTATGCAGGAACAATTAAATATAGCTCGAAAGATAAGTGATTCTAGGTCGGAAGAAACTGCTTTAAGCAACTTAGGTTTGGTTTATGAAACTATCGGTAATTTACCAAAAGCTATTGCTTATTATGAACAAGTTTTACAGAGAAAGAAAGAACGTAATGATCTTACAGGTATTGCCTATACTCAAGGTAATTTAGGATTAGTTTACCGCGCTCAACGTAATTATAAAAAAGCAATTCCAGCTTTACAACAATACTTAGATGCAGCCCGTAGTAATAATGATGGTCGAGGTGAATGGGTTGCTTTAAATAATTTGGGTGTGGCTTTATATGAATCACGTCAAGTTAATGAATCAATTGCCACATTACTAAAAGCTATCAAAGTACAAGAATCGCTGCGAGTTGGATTAAATGATACTAATAAAGTGTCAATTTTTGAAATGCAGGCAATGACTTATGGTACTTTGCAACTAGCTTATATTGAGCAGAATAAAATAGCAGATGCTTTAGAAATTGCTGAACGTGGACGAGCTAGGGCTTTTATTGATTTATTAGCAGCACGCATTGAAGAAAATCCCCAAGCGAAAATTCCACCGCCGACAATTGCAGAAATTAAACAGATAGCTAAAGAACAGAATGCGACTTTAGTAACATATTCAGTTATTCATCAAACTGATGAAATATTTATTTGGGTAATTGCGCCAACAGGAGAAATAACATTTCAACGTTTGGGTATTAAAAATAAGGAGTTGGAAGATTTAGTTATTAAAAATATCAGGTCTATTATTACTCAGAGTCATAGTTTAGAAAGAGGAGGTAATAATATTGGATTTAGCATTTCACCTGGAGATAAGGTTAAATTTAAGGATGATCGCCCTAATAGTCAATCTTGGGATGTGTTAAAGGTTAATTCTGAAGCTCAAACTATTAAAGTTAGATTACCTGACTTTACTTCAGGGACGAGTTTCGACCGTCCCATAAAAGATGTAGTTGCCAAAGTTAGTACAAATAATTCTGTTAATGCTACTGCGAATGTTAAATACGAAGGATTACAGAAATTACATAAATTATTAATTAGACCGATAGCTAATTTATTGCCATCAGATCCTAATGCCAAAATTATTTTTATTCCTCACAGACAGTTATTTTCTGTACCTTTTCCAGCTTTACAAGATGACAAGGGAAGATATTTAATTGAAAAACACACAATTCTCACAGCACCTTCAATACAAGCATTACAATTAACTCGTCAGCAACGGGGAAGAATTACGGGTAATGGTAAAAATGTGGTTGTAGTTGGTAATCCTACCATGCCCAAGGTAGTCAAGATTGCTGGAGAACAGCCTGAACAATTAGCTTCATTACCAGCAGCAGAAATAGAAGCAAAAGCGATCGCTAATCTATTCAATACTAAACCCTTAATTGGCCATGATGCCACCAAAGCAGCTATTTTACCTCTGTTACCCAAAGCCAGAATTATTCATTTTGCTACACATGGGTTACTGGATGATAAACGGGGTTTGGGAAGTGCTGTAGCTTTAGCTCCTACTAATCAGGATAACGGATTATTAACGGCGGAGGAAATTTTAAAACTCAAACTCAATGCTGATTTAGTTGTACTCAGTGCTTGTAATACCGGACAAGGACGCATTACCGGAGATGGGGTAATTGGGTTATCTCGTTCTTTAATTTCCGCAGGAATTCCCAGTGCTATTGTTTCTTTGTGGTCAGTACCAGATGCACCAACAGCAGATTTAATGACGGAATTTTATCAACAATGGCAGCAAAATCCTGATAAAGCTAGGGCATTACGTCTGGCGATGTTAAAGACTATACAACATAATCCTGAACCCAAAGATTGGGCTGCTTTTACTTTAATTGGGGAGGCAAATTAATATTAGACATCTCCGAAAATTAAATATGCGTGATCTGAAACCCCTGTAGAGACTTTACATGGAACGTCTCTACAATCTTTCCCGGAGATGTCTATTGCCAATTTTCTCACTGCTAATGTGCATATTTTGATTAACCTTTCCCAATAAGTTAGTAGCAAGTGCAAAATTTGATGGCACTACAGCAATAAATCTAGAATAATTCTCTAAGAGGAGTAAAAATCATGTCATTTGCTAAAAATCTGAGTTTAATTCATTTACTAGCTACAATTGTTGCTTATGGGGCAGCGATAGTTTACATTTCTTATTTAACAAAGGATGACATTGTTACCTGGTTTCGTAATTCTCAGCATCGGCTTAATAAAAATTTACGAGCATTTACAATGCAAGAGAAAATGTCTAATGGTAAATATCAGACTGTTCAGGGAATTTTTGATACTCGATGTGAGAATATAGATGAAGCGAGAATTATAGAATCTGCTCAGATTAGTTCTTGGGTGGCTGATATTCATGGTCAGAGTCAAATAGCGATTTATGAGTGGGGTTAAATGACTTATAGCTTTGCTTGAAAGATCGTTAGATTATTTTTACAGGGTGATTATTATGCAAGCTAAAAAAATTAGTCTATTGGTATCCACAACTCTGTTAGCTATCATCGGAATTTCTGCCCCCTTCAACTCATTATTGTCTATACAAAAGCTTTTAGCGCAAAGCCCAATAAATCAAGCAAATGTAGACAGTATTTTAAATACTTGTCGAGAAAATTTAACGGCTAAACAATATCAATTGGCATCAGAATCTTGTCAAAAAGCATTATTGACATATCAAAAACAGAAAAATTCTTTAGGAGAAGCTAAATCTTTAAACAATTTAGGACTAGCTTATTCATCTCTACTCAATTATCCAAAAGCAATTGATTCATTTCAGCAAAGTTTAAAATTAGCGAAAAAGCTAATATAAATTTAGCTCACACTTCTGCGCTGTACGGTTTTTTTCTCATTTCTAAAGGTCAATATGAAGCTGCTATCAATCCTTTAGAACAAGCTGTAACTCTCTCTAAGCAAATCAAAAATCGTCAATTAGAAGCTCGGACATTATTAGGATTAGGACTGGTGTATGGAACAACAGGAATAACATTGAATATATCACTAGCAACTGAATATTTAGAAAAGAGTTTAGCCATTGCAGAAGAAATTAATGATCAAGAAATACAACAACAAGCTAAACAAATCTTAACTCTCCTTAAACCAGCAACAGAAAACCTCAATAAAGATGAGGCTGTAAAATTTGTGCAACAAGGTATGGAAGAATATCGAGCAGATAAAATAGAAGCTAGTATTCAATCTTGGGAAAAAGCCTTAAATATTTATAAGAAACGTCAAGACTATAACGCTGAAATGTTAGTTTTGGGAGGTTTAGGTGATAATTATGTTGCTATCAAGAATTATCAAAAAGCGATTGAATATAACCAAAAGCGTTTGATTATTGCCAAAGAACTTAAAAATATTGAACAACAGATTTATGCCTTAATAAATATAGGATTTGGATATAATTTGCTCCAGCAATATCAAGAATCAATTAAAAATTATGAAAAAGCTTTAAACATTACCGATGAAAATAATAATCTTAAATTGAAAGAAAAGATTTTATCTGGTATATCTATTACATACAAGTATGCAGGAAATTTTGAAAAATCACTAGAATATAAATTTAAACAACTCAAGATAGTTCGTCAACTAGGAGAAACTTCATCAGAAGTAACTTTATTAGGTGCTATAGCAGCTGATTATTATGATTTAGGAAAATATAGAGAAGCTATTGAATATGGACAACAGAGTTTAACTATAGCACGAAATATAAAAAATAGTGAGCAAGAACAATCAACTTCACTAGATTTAGGAGTTTTTTATAGTCAGATAGGAGCTTATAGTCAAGCCATTGAGTATTATCAAAAAGGCTTGGAAATTGCTGAATTAAGTCAAGATAAGCAATCTCAGGCAATAGCTATATCAGGATTAGGTGACATCTATTTTGAACTAGGAGAGTATGGAAAAGCTGTAGATTATTTAAAATTAGGTTTAAAAATTGCAAGACAAATAAAAGATATAGAACAAAAGCAACCCGCTAAAAATCAAATACAGAAAACTAATAGAATCCTTCGTAGGATAATAGATTTTTACGGCGAAGGAACAATTCTTAATAAACTAGGAAATGTATATAAGAATTTGGGAGACTATTACCAAGCAATTGATTATTTTAAACAAAGTTTAACATTAGCTCAAGGGCAACAGGATAAATTGGCGGAAATAGCAAATTTAGCTAGTTTAGGAAATAGCTATTTTAATCTGAATGACTACTCTAAAACTAACCAGTATTATCTTCAGTATTTAGATATTTATAAAAAAATAAAAACTCAAAAATTTGAAGCTTCTATACTGCATAGTTTGGCAAAACTATATGCAAAACAAGGAAATTATCAAAAATCTATTGCAATTCATGAAGAAAGTTTAGCTATTACTAGACAAAATAAAGATCGTAAAGGAGAAAGTATAATTCTCAATTCTTATGGAAGTATTTACTACGATCAACAGGACTATCCGACAGCACTAAAATACTATCAAGAAAGTTTGGCTATTGCCCAAAAAGTTAAAGATACGGATCTTAAAGTAGCAGCATTAAATAATATAGGTGTAACTTTATTCAGGACGGGGAATTTGTCAGCAGCAGCCGAATATTTGACATCTAGTATAAAGGTTTCGGAATCTTTACAAAGCAGTTTGGGAAATAGAGATAATGAAAAAGTTTCATTTTTTGAACTACAACGTCGTCCTTATCATACATTACAGAAAATTTTGGTTGCCCAAAATAAGTTTGAATTGGCATTAGAGATTTCTGAGCGAGGACGTACAAGGGCTTTTGTTGATTTATTAAGAAAAAGATTAACAGAGCAATTAAAAAATTCATCAATCACTGCCAATTCATTAAATATTGAACAGATTAAACAAATTGCCAAAGAACAAAATGCCACATTAATTCAATATTCTATCATTTACGATCCATTTCAAGTTGAAGATAAAATTCAGAGTCTAGAATCAGAACTTTATATTTGGGCAGTTCAACCAACAGGTAAGGTAAGTTTTCATCGAGTTGACCTTAAACCACTATGGCAGAAAAACAATACTTCTTTAGAAGGTCTTGTTCCCAGAATTCGTAATGCTATTGGTGTTAGGGGTGCAAATACTAATAAATTAGAATTTGCACCAGGTGAGTATGTCAAATTTAAAGACGATCTCAAGAACTGGGAACCGTGGGAAATAATATCTATAAACATAGAAAAAAGAACTTTAACTGTTAGACAAGCTTCTTATAAACCAGGGGAAACAGATGAGCGTTCCTTTGATGAAGTTCAAAAAATAGATCAAACATCCCTACAGGAATTATATCAAATCCTGATTCAACCAATTGCTGATTTACTACCAACCAACCCAAATGAGCGCGTAATTTTTATTCCCCAAGGTTCACTTTTTCTCGTTCCCTTTGCAGCCCTACAAGATACCCAAGGTAAATATCTGATTGAAAATCATACCATTCTCACTGCTCCATCAATTCAAGTCCTTGACTTAACCCGCAAACAACGGGAACGGCTTACAGGTACGGCAAAAAATGCCTTAGTAGTAGGCAATCCTAGCCCAATGCCCCAACCATTCCAACCGTTAGAATATGCAGAATCGGAAGCTGTAGATATTGCCCAACAGTTGGGTACAAAAGCAATTATAGGTAAGGATGCCACTGAATCTGCCATAGTTGCTAAAATGCCTAACGCCCGAATCATTCATTTAGCAACCCACGGACAATTTGAGGATACCAGAGGTTTAGGAAGTTCTATCGCTTTAGCCCCTGCTGGTAAAGATGATGGTTTACTGACGGCTGAAGAAATCCTCAACCTCAAACTTAACGCAGAGTTAGTGGTTTTAAGTGCTTGTGATACAGGTAGGGGAAGGTTAACAGGAGATGGTGTAATTGGGTTATCTCGTTCCTTAATTTCCGCAGGAGTATCTAGTGTGATTGTATCTCTGTGGAAAGTACCCGATAAAACTACAGCAGGATTGATGCCGGAATTTTACCGCCAGTTACAACGTAACCCAGATAAAGCCCAAGCATTGCGCCAAGCAATGTTAGTTACCATGAAAAAACATCCAAATCCCGGAGATTGGGCAGGATTTACACTCATAGGAGAGGCCGAATAAGGTGGAAATTGTGAATAGTTTCTTTAAGTTTTAGGATTGAATGCTAGAAAGTGAGATATTTTATATACAGTCCCATTTTTTAACTGTGGGTGAAAATAAGTATCTTGATATTCTATGAAATCTCAGTTTTTATATCCAACTATTATATTAACTGGTATAGTAGGGATGGGCTTCGCTTCTCCATTGGCGATCGCTGCACTTGCCCAAAGTATCGCTAATAGTGCTAATATTCCCCTGGCAGTTTCAGCACAACCAAAAACAACTATAGCTAAAACAACACAGGCTGATCTTCCCACATTGAAGTTAGGACAAAAGGGTACAGCAGTCACATTATTACAGAACACTTTAAAATTGCGGGGTTTTTGGAGTGATAACCCTACAGGTAATTTTAACTCTCGCACGGAAACAGCAGTAAGAACTTTTCAGGAACGTTATAAACTGCCGAGTAATGGGATAGTAAATGTAGCTACTTGGCAGAAATTATTGTTTCCACCATTAACGTTTAGTTTACCACCAAGAGGCGCACCAGGAAAACGAGAAGAAGCAGGAAGTCGTAGTATTCAATGTCCTCCTTTAGAAGAAGGTAAACAAGATTTGACTGCGTTAGTAACACAGAAAAACTTAGGAATTACCGGAAGCGATGCCTTCGGCGAGCGCAGCTATCGCCCCACTTTCTGGTTTTATATTCCTTATCAACCAAATTATACAATTGAATTTACTCTCAAAGACGAAGCAGAAAAAGAAATATTTACTCAGAGAATTGCTTTAAGGGGAACTCCTGGGATTATTAGTATTAACTACCCAACGGATAAACCACCATTAAAAATGGATAAACAACATCTATGGATGTTATCTTTAGTTTGCAATCCTGAAAAACGGGCTGATGATCGTTTTGTGAAAGGATATGTGTCGAGAAAACCCTTAACTCCTGAGTTTATTAATCAGTTACAGTTAGCAAAAACACCACGGGATAAAATTTGGGTTTATGCTGCTAATGGTTTTTGGTATGAAACCCTTACTAATTTAATTGCAGAACGTCGTAAAAATCCTAAAGATAGGCAACTTGAGGATGACTGGAAAGAGTTATTAAAGATTGTGAAATTAGAAGTTATTGATTCTCAACCTGTTGTTAATTGTTGTACCGTGGAGAAGTAAAATTATGAAATTAAAGAAACTTGGGGTAAGTGCGGTTTATAGCTTATTCATAATTTTTGCAACTTTACCTCAAGAATTAAAATGGTTATTTCCACAATCAACAGTATATGCTCAAATTCCTCAGAATACTCAAACAAAAGCTAATGAGCTTTTCAACCAAGGTCTGCAAAAATTTCAAGCTAGTCAATTTGAATCTGCTATACAACTATGGGAAGAAGCACTTGGTATTTATCGTCAATCTAATAATCGTTTAGGAGAAGCAACAACTTTAGGAAATATAGGAAATGCTTACTTTATTTTAGGAGATTATAAAAAAGTAATTCAATATAGCCAAAAGAGTTTAGAGATAGCTTTAGAAATTAATGATAGCATTGGTAAAAATATATCTGAACAAAATTTAAATCAGGCTTACCAAGCAATTTCAACAGCCATAAACGCTGTAGGTATTCTAGGTAATGCTTACTTTGGTTTAGGTGATTATAATAAATCAATTAATTATTATCAGCAAATCCTAAATTTCTCAAGAGAATTAAAAGACCAACAACGTGAAGGAGGAACTCTTGTTAATATTGGTAATGCGTATTTAGCTTTGGGGGATTACTTAAAAGCTGTTGATTATTATCAACAAGGTTTAACTATTTTTAAGCAGCTAAAAGATTACGAGCACGAAGCAGCAATATTAAATAATTTGGGTAATGCTAATTTGAATTTAGGAAATTATAGTCAAGCAATTGAAAATCTCCAACAAGGTTTAAATATTACAACTAAAATTAACAATTTTTTAAGAAAAGAAGAAATTCTAGGAAGTTTAGGCAATACATACTTTTATTTAGGTGATTATGAGCAAGCAAGTGAATATTATTTAAAAAGTTTAACTATTGCTCAAACAATTAAACATCGTCAAGGTGAAGGTGCGGCTTTAGGTAACTTGGGAACTGCGTATTTTTCATTAGGAGAATATAGTAAAGCTATTAGATATCAAGAAGAGAGTTTAAAAATTGCCAGAGAAATCAAAAATCTTCAAGGTCAGCAGGAGGCTATTGGCAATATTAGTAATATATACTATGCTCAAGGAGAATATAATAAGGCAATTCAACATAGAGAAGACAGTTTGAATATTGCTAAGAAACTAAAAGATGCAGAAGGAGAAGGAAAATCTTTAGGCAGTTTGGGCTTAATATATAGAGATATGGGAGATTATACTAAAGCAATTCAATATCAAAAGGAAGCTTTAGCAATAGCACAAAAACTAAAAAACTCCGATATGGAAGGGTTAGCATGGCATAATTTAGGAATAGTTTATTTTAAACTAGGCAACCTAGAACAAGCAGAATTGAATTTACTCAATGCCATCAAAACTAGAGAATCTATCAGAGCGCGAGTTGGTAATAAGGATAGAGAAAAAATTTCATTTTTTAATACCGAGCTTAAAACTTATTTCATTCTCCAAGAAGTATTGATTGCTGCTAATAAAATACCACTAGCTTTAGAAATTTCTGAAAGAGGTAGAGCCAGAGCTTTTGTTGAATTACTTACCAGTAGAATTTCACAAAAAACAGTGGAAGGGTTAAATAATACCCCTTCTTTGAAACTTGAGCAAATTTCCAAAGTAGCACAACAACAAAATGCTACTTTAGTTCAATATTCTATTGTTTATCACGATGAACGCAAGGACGGTAAACTAAGAAGTAAACCATCAGAGATATTTATTTGGGTTATTTTGCCGACTGGTAATGTAAATTTTCGCAGAGTTGATCTAAACCGGTTAGATATGGGTTTAGAAAAACTGATTACTTCTAATGTTGAATCTATCACTAAAGGAACAAATATAAATAGAGGGAATGAAGTTAATTCAGTAATACCCAAAAAAGGCGATCACATCCGATTTAAAGATGAGCCAATCAACTCGGAGGCTTGGGAAGTAATAGAAGTTAATACACAAACAGGTAAAATAAAAATACGCCGACCTAGCCAACCACTCGGAAATGATGAAGGCTTAATTAGCGAAGTAGCGCAAATCATAGATACAAATACTACCAGTGCTAACGTTAAACTCGACAGTTTACAGAAATTACATCAAATACTAATAGAACCTATCGCCGATCTATTACCATCAGATCCTAACGCCCGTGTGATTTTTATTCCGCAAGGAGAATTATTTTCCGTTCCCTTTCGGTATTGAGCCGAGATACGTGTAAAAACCTGCAAGATGGTCTGGAAACGCTTACTGTGTCTACATTTCAAAGATTTCAGGTGGGAGATTAATCGCCGCTTCCAAAGGTTGAGGAATATTATGTAAATTCACCACATAATCACCGTATCTTTTGATATGTCTTGTAATATAAGGACTCAAAGCAGCAAGGTATCGCATAGGAATCACCTCACCCTGTGACATCAACGTTTGAATCGCCAACGACATATCCACAGTATTCTGCAAAATCACCGCACTGGCAACCAAATCCAGATACTTTAACCGCTTTTCCTGCTCAATTGGATCATTCTCAGTAATCATCCCTTGCTTACCAAAAAATACCCAATCCAGAAAACCATTGTACATCTCCACAACATTTGTTACAGCCGTAATTTCCCGTCTCAAAGTAACATTAGAAATATAATCCAGCAGAAACATAGTTCGCACCACCTTACCCAACTCTTGAAAAGCTTGATAAAGACGATTTTTCCGACTGTAGCTCCCCAACTTACGTAACAACGTCGAAGGCATCACCTTACCAGCCTTAATTGACAGCACCACCCGCATCATGTCATACCAATGAGTCTGAATTAAACTCCAATTGACAACCCCCTTAAACAGTGGCTCAATATGCTGATAGCTCACATCTGCACCAGGACGCACAAAACTAAGATCCTGCCAATTACGGATACGTGGCATCAACTTAATACCCAGAAGATAGGAAATAGCAAACACAGGTCCAGACTGACCTTGAGTATCTGCGTGTAACGTATCCGGCTGAATATCTGAGACATTTTTCAACAACCCATCCAAAATATAAACCGCTTCCCAAACCCCACAGGTAATAAAATGAGTAAACAAAGCAATGTATTTATCAGAAACATGATGATAGGCAATACCACCATAGCCACCGTAACGGATATGATACTCACTGTGTAAATTATTTTCGTATATCTCAAACTTACTACCATCCGCAGCCGCCTTTTTCCCCGTCCCCCAACAAGAGGGTAAGCTAAAACGGTTATAAGCATTAATAATATCCCGAATTGCCGCTTCAATCTTGGCAGCACTAACATGGCGACGGTTAGTATAAGAAATCTCATGGGCAGTCACCATACCTCCCGAATGACGAGCCATTTGATTAGGTCCAAGATTGCAACCATAACCAAAAGTAGTAAAAATATAACGTTCCCCAGGGTCAGATATTTTGGCTTCACTTCCCGACATTAAACCAAAATGTCTAGTCCAATTCAACCAATGCTCAACATTGCATAATATGTCTAAAATACTCCGTTCCGGCATCAGCGCCCGGATTTTCGACTCCAATAAATCTACCTCTGGAGGTTGGGTAAATGATAGCGGTTTCTTTAATACAGGGTTGCCATCCTTATTAATTGTAAATTGTTTATCGACAGCACAAATATTATCTACTTTCTCAGCAACTTGTGTTAAACACAAGCGTAAATGTTCGACAAAATCCGTTGGATTAGCCGGAAACCCAATTAAGTCACAGTAATCTTTTATTAATGGTTCACATTCGACAGGACTTAATAATTGTTCTCGGAAATCCGCGTAGCTTTCCGACCCCACAACACAGGCATCTCCCGTTTTAAATTCAGTCGCCAAATTGTAAAAGATGCAAATTTCTAATTGCTGACGTACCAAAACCTCAGTGTCATCAATTTCTACTACAACTAGCGCCCGCCAGTTATTACTAATAAAGTCCAAATCAATATCAAAAGGTAAATATTTAGAGCGTTTGTGTTCATGATCTAACACAAATCGCAAAGCTTCAATAACCGATTCATCCGCAGAAGTAGAGAGAATATTTAGAGAACGCACCAAACTAAATAGTGCTTTGCGGTTGGCAGCATAAAACCGCCACATTAATGGTAAATAGTTATTGGTATTGTATGCCGCAATTTCATCTAATTTTTGCATCAGCAATTCTGCACCACCATGTTCATCCAAAATTGACTGCACCTGTTCTCCAAATACAGCATTATCCTTGGTTTCCTTGGCTTGTTTGGATGCTTGCAATACTTGTCCCAATGTTGCTAACAACTCTGATGTTTCTGTCAGATGTTTATCCCGGAGTTCCTGCAATCGCAGTTTGGCATTATTTTGAATCTTCAGAATACGTTTAATAAACATCTCAACCAGATAATCACGAGTTTTTACCTGTGCTTCGTACAATAGACATAATAGCAATGTCCGCCGTTTGGGTAAATTAATATCTTGAAATTCTGTGATATCTAAAGTTCTAGCATAAGCAGCAAAATGTCTAACTTTGGTAGGAGTAATATTTTGTAGTAATCGCTTGGCATCTCCAAAAGTCATGAGCATATCAAACTTGTTTTGCAGGAGTTTCATCCCATTTAGTTTGGCACTTTTAGGTGGCGATTTTAATAAATTCAGGGTGGCATTTTCATTATCCTCCTCCTTGTCTATCACCACGAGCAATTGGTCTAAATAAATTTGTTCGGTAGTTGAAAGTCCTTGAGAACAAAGTGTAAATAACCGATTATTGACCATTGACCGAATGTGGCGAATTAATCGGTCAAGGGTGCTAAATGCTGGTAATTCGTATCGTTCTTTCACTAATTCCTCAATTGCCACATTGATTAAATCAGCAGGGTGGTCTTTAATTTGGGCAGCTTCTGCAACTAATGTGGCTATTAATCTTTGACCTGTTTTATCATATTGTTTGACCCCTAAATACTCCCGAATAATATTTTTATAGGTATGACGCTGGCGTTCGGAGGGTACTGCTTTTACTGAGTCTTGTAACTTTAAACACGACCGTAAATGTTTAATTACCGCAATTGGGATCTGTTCAGGATGAGGGAAATATCCCAGACGTTGAAAGGATTTCAACATCACCATTAACCGTAGTAATCCTTCATGGTTCTTGGTTTTAGACTTGACAAACTTGATTTCTGTGGGTGTCGGAGTATAAAGTTCTGCCAGTTCTTTGGGGTCAGGAAATTGTTTAAATTTGGGGTAAGCGGTACGGTCAATTGAAGCCATTCAAGTAATATTTATAACATATAAAAAATCGGGGGAAAAATCCACGCGCAAATCTATATTCAACAAGGCTTTGATCTAAAAACCCGGTTAGAAATCAAATACGAGTCTTATATAATACTAAGATTGCCCGGAATAGTTTTATCCCTCACTCTTCAACCCAAGAGTATTTTATATTCTTTTGGGTAGAAATTGACAATGCCGATAAAAATGCTGTTTTTTAGCTCAAAAAGTTGTCAATAATTATGAATTATCTGGTGACTCAGTTCAGCTTTATAGTTCTGGATTAATCAGCATATTTAAGGCATGACGGGCGGCTGATTCAGCTTTTTGAGAAGTAACTTTCTGGTAACGTAATGTGGTTTGAATGCTTTCATGTCCCATGAGTGAGCGTAATTCTTCTATGCTGATTAATCCTACTCGTTCTGTAGCATAAGTATGGCGTAAATCATGAATGCGTACCCCGGTTAATTCGGGATTTGTGCTGGTAATTTCTCGCCAATAATCATGCAATGTATGATAGCTAATTCTACTGACTTTGAGGGTAACTGGATGTTGTGCTGTGAACAATGCGTTGATATTTTGATGTCGTGTGTGTTGGAAATATTTATTTAGTGATTGGGCGGCATCATTGCTATAAAAGCACCACCGTTGTTTGTTGCCTTTTCCCAATACCTGAAATTTTTGATTTTTGATATCTATGTCTGATAAATTTAGGGCTAAAAGCTCTCCTATTCGGCATCCTGTGCGATGTAATAGATGAATTATTGCTGACAGTCGCAAGTCATCTTTGGTTGCTGTATAGAGGATATTTAGCTGGTCTGGTGTTAGATATCTTATGGGAGTATCGCTTTTATGTTCGCCTTTTTCTCGTTGTGGGGGACGCTGTTTTAATCCCTGAATTGGGTTGATTTTTATATACTCTTGTTGGACGGCGAAGTTAAATAGACTTTGTAGTATTGCTTGATGCTTGTGGTGGGTTGTGTATTTTAAATGTGAGAGGCTATCTAGATACTCTACTAATGTTTGCTTACTAATTATTTCTATTGGCCAACTTCCATACTCTGCTAGGAAGTTTAAGAGGGTTAGTTCGTAGGTTTTTATGGTACTGGGTGCTAGTCCAGTCCGTTCTAGAAATTTGACGGCAACGGTGGCTAATGTGACAGCTTGCTTCACGGGAATTTGTGTGTTTTTAGCAAGGTTATTTATTCCTAAATTATATATGTTTTAGGGAGAAATATTGGCAGCGTTTTATGGATACTTTTAAAACTCCCAAACCAAGAGAATCTCTGTCCGACTATGTTTTGCGGATGAGAAAGGAACTCAATTTAACTCAGTTTGAGGTGGCGAATGCGGCTGGTGTTCATTCTCGCTCTGTGGGGAAGATTGAACGGGGATTGACAAGGAAACTCAGCCGTAAAACTCTTGGCGGTCTTGCTTTGGCTTTATCTGTGCCTGTTGAGTATTTGCAGGCTGTTGTCAGGGGGGAAGAGGTGGTAGCAATGGCAGCGATTAAGTTTTGCCCCCAATGTTGGAATCCTGGTGGTGCTGTGGATTCGCTCTGGGGAAATGTTCGGGCTAAATTTTGTTATCTATGCGGTACGCAATTACGGTCTAGTTGTGCTAACTGTGGTGAGTTGGTGGTGTCGTTGAGGTATAAGTTTTGTCCTCTGTGTGGAAAACCTTATAAGGATGGGGGTGGAAATTGATGAAAGCTAGACACAGTAAGCGTTTCCAGACCATCTTGCAGGTTTTTACACGTATCTCGGCTCAATACCCTTTCCAGCATTACAAGATGCCAATGGTAAATACTTAATTGAAAAGCATACCATTCTCACCGCCCCATCAATTCAGGTTTTGCAACTAACCCGCGAACAAAAACAACGTCTTTCTGGTACTGCCAAAGACGTGCTAGTAGTGGGAAATCCGATCATGCCTAAAGTAGCACTAAAAATTGGTGAACCTGCTACACAGTTAGCACCATTGCCAGAAGCAGAAAAAGAGGCTCTAGCGATCGCACCTTTATTTAACACCAAACCCAAGATCGGTAAAGAAGCCACCAAAGCAGCAATTTTACCTCTGTTACCCAAAGCCAAAATCATTCACTTAGCTACACATGGGTTACTTGATGATAGAAGGGGTTTAGGAAGTGCGATCGCCTTAGCACCATCAGGCAATGATAGCGGACTATTGACTGCTGAAGAAATTCTCGACTTCAAACAAAAACTCAATGCCGAACTGGTGGTACTCAGTGCTTGCGATACTGGACAAGGCAGAATTACAGGGGATGGTGTTATCGGTTTATCCCGTTCCCTCATTGCTGCCGGAGTTCCCAGTGTCATTGTTACCCTGTGGTCAATACCCGATGCACCCACCGCACCCTTAATGACAGAATTTTATCGCCAAATGCAGCAAAAGCCCGATAAAGCCCAAGCCCTCCGGCAAGCAATGTTAACCACCATGAAAACCCATCCCAACCCTAGTGACTGGGCGGCTTTTACCCTCATTGGTGAGGCTGAGTGAGACACAAGTAAAAATTGCATTGCATATTTTTTCTGACCTTTCCCAATACATAGATGAAGGGTTGGAAAACAGCGTAAAAAAAACAAGTGTAAAAAAAACAAATGTTTAGTATTTTACCTGCATATTTTCCAAATCTCTTCCAATAAATAGATGAAGGGTTGGAAAACAGTGTAAAAAAAACAAGTGTAAAAAAACAAATGTTTAGTATTTTACCTGCATATTTTCCAAATCTCTTCCAATAAATAAACAGAAGTTTGGAGAATTACCAGATGCAAAATAAACAATCCTCAGAAGATATACCTCAAAATGGATTTGGGCTTTGGGAAGCAGTGCGGGCAACATTTAGTCAAGCACCAGACAAACTCAAAGAAGCTGCCGAAAACTTACCTTCAATCTTTGCAGAGAAAGAAGAAGATATAGATTTGCGAGAAAAACGTAAAGTGTATCTAAGCATCGCTAAGTTTCTATGTGAAAAGTTGCAAAAACCCCTGCCTGTTTGTGTAGGAATAACACATATACTTTGCAATGAATCAGACCCTGAAATGCTTAGATATTGTGTAATTGACAATGAAACTAAAAAATTATTACCAATAGTTCAGCAAGCAATTCTCACCATCAAAGTCAATTATCAATCTATCAAAAATACTCGTAATTACAACCGGATTGTAGAAATTTATTTCATCAATCAAGGTAAACCAGTAGCAGCAAAAATTGAAGAAGAAATAGCTTGGGAATATTTACCTTTGGATGTACGGGAAAGTCGTTTGCGTGAAGGTGGACAAACTGTTGGTTTTAAACTCTATCCCCAGGAGCAATAAATTATGGCTATAGATCCTGTTTCATTGTTCATTATTGGTGCGATTGGTTTGGGATTAACAGCCGCAGCAACTATAGTATTTTGGCATCAAATTCTTGGTTGGGCTGAAAGTAATTTATTTCCTTGGTTTGACCGCCATCTCCCAACTATTTCTCCCTATGTGCGTTCTGCTTTCTCTAGACTTGATAATGTTGTCACGAGTATTCGCCGCACAATTAAAGAAGCTTGGCACAAGGTACGAGAATTTTTGTTAAAACAAGTTGTCAAACTGCGACGAAAAACATCTAGTACATGGGTTCAAGAAACTACCTCTTATGTTATAGAAACTTCTGGTTATTCTAACCC
Organism: Dolichospermum sp. OTE_75_concoct_329_sub; assembly: GCA_031376645.1. Classification (GTDB taxonomy): domain Bacteria; phylum Cyanobacteriota; class Cyanobacteriia; order Cyanobacteriales; family Nostocaceae; genus Dolichospermum. The sequence goes on from JANMEE010000082.1 coordinate 60,433, forward strand.
TGTGGCGAAAGAAATTAGAAGTGAAATAGAAGTTCCCTATGACAATTTACCAGCAGATGTACGTGAGGAATATATACGTCGGGGTCAGACATCTTTTGAGAAAGATGTAACTAGTATTCGTGATCAAGAGATGGCTTATGTCAACTAACTTAAAGCTCAATTCTAATGACCAGATAACCAGTTGATTAGATAAGCTGTTGTGCATTTAATTTGTATAAGTTGAACAGGCAAGATGCTTCACAATAGCAGAGAATATTAGGATTATACAATTTATCTGCGTCACAGTTTATCTCCATTTATTGAGGTTGGTTAAAAATTAATTGAAAAAACTTAAAACGGATTTCAAGAAATATATTGCCAACCTTCTATCTAACTTGAAGCAAAGGATAAATTATGCCATTTCCAATTCTTGGATGGTTAATTGCCACTGCATTAGTGGCAGCTACAGTGATATTTTGGGATGACATTCGTGACAGAGTAGCCGAATGGTTACGAAATCAAGGTTTAAGTAAATCATCCCTAATGGATGCTTGGATCAAACTCGATTTATTTATGGGTAAAGTGCGCTGTCTCATCTTTGGACAAACTAGACAGCATGGGGTTCAGAAATTTTCTGAAACAACTTATGAAATGGATCAGATCCAAGATGCAGATGTTCGTGCTGAACTCAAGCGCCGAGGTGAAGCACAAAGAAACGTTATGAATCAAATTAACTGAGGTCAAATTATGCCTACTGGTTGGAAGAAACAATCTACATCAACTCTAGAAACTGGAAAAATGGAAAACAATTTTGGTTTTGATACCCCTAAACAGGAAACTTCAGAAACAACAGAAATGAACAGAATGGAAATGTTCATTCTTGAAACACCCCAACGAGCCATCGAAGATTTAATTATCCCGCCAAATGTGCGTTCTAGAATTGAAACTGCACTCAATCGCATTCGCTATCATGATGTACTTTATTATCAATGGAATCTGAAAAAGATTGACCCTCAAGGACGACGGGTAGCGATTAATATGTATGGTGATCCTGGTACTGGTAAGACATTTTGCGCCGAAGCGATCGCTCACCATCTCAATAAACCCATCATCAAAGTCAGCTATGCAGAGATAGAATCTAAGTACGTTGGTGAAACTCCTAAAATGATCACTGCCGCCTTTAAACAAGCCCGTAAAACTAATGCAGTCTTATTTTTTGATGAAGCAGATTCAATTCTCGGTAAACGTTTAACCAACGTTACCCAAAGTGCGGATCACGGTGTAAATGTCAGTCGTTCCGTGATGCTGTTGGAATTAGATAAATTTGATGGTGTGGTGATTTTTGCCACTAATTTACCAGGAAATTATGATGGTGCATTTGTGCGACGCATCTTAGCACATATCGAGTTTGAACTTCCAGATCAACCTTGCCGAGTGCAGTTATGGCAATTTTTATTACCTGACGAAGTACCTCGTAAATCAGATGTAACTGTAGAGTGGTTAGCACAAGAGTCTGAAGGTTTAGCAGGTGGAGATATCTTGAATGTCGTCAAATTAGCTACCAGTCAAGCTGTTCCTAGAACTGGAGAAAATCAGCAAGTGATACAGTCAGATATTCAGGAAGCGATCGCCCAAGTCCGCAGTGGCAAGGAAAAAGTCGGTGCTTCTAATCACACAATTGTTAAAGAAACAATTGTCACACCCGATAAACTGCCGCCTCAAGTACAAGCGGAATACAATAAAGCCGTTTCTCAGTTAGACTCTCCAGCATTAGTTACGAATACAGCCGATAACAACGGTCATAACTAATAGAAAAGAGTAAAAATATCATCAGTAGTAGAGGCAATTAATTGATTTAATTTGCCTCTTTTTATTTTTGCATCTACAAGTATAAATTTTGATTACTTCTCACCTTATGGGGTAAGTTTTGGCTTATTTTGGGCTAAGAGACTTTAATTTTTCTGACTATGCAATTAAAAAGAATTTATATAAGTGCAATTACTACTCTGTTGGCTACTGTTTTTATGCCTTCTATATTCAAATTATCAGCACCATTTTTTATACCGCAGGTGTTAGCTCAAGCCTCCAATACTGGAAAATCAGAAGCAGATAGACTACTAAATCAAGGTATTCAGCAATATAATACCAGTCAGTTTAAAACCGCCTTAGAGTCTTGGCAACAAGCGCTGAAAATTTATCGAGAAATAGGCGATCGCCGTGGGGAAGCTAGTTCTTTGGGAAATCTGGGAAATGCTTATAATTCCCTGGGACAATACCAGAAAGCGATTGACCTTTATCAGCAGCATTTAGCCATTGCACGGGAAATGGGCGATCGCAGTGGGGAAAGTTCATCTTTAGGGAATCTGGGATCTGTTTACGATTTCCTGGGACAATACCAGAAAGCGATTGAGTTTCATCAGCAGTCTTTAGCTATTGCACGAGAAATAAACGATCGCCGTGGAGAAGCTAAATCTTTAGGAAATTTGGGAAATGCTTACAATTCCCTGGGACAATATCAGAAAGCGATTGAGTTTCATCAGCAGTCTTTAGCTATTGCACGGGAAATAAGCGATCGCGTTGGAGAAGCTAATTCTTTAGGGAATTTGGGAAATGCTTACAATTCCCTGGGACAATATCAGAAAGCGATTGAATTTCAGCAGCAGTCTTTAGCCATTGCACGGAAAATAAGCGATCGTCGTGGAGAAGCTAAATCTTTAGGGAATTTGGGAAATGTTTACAATTCCCTGGGACAATATCAGAAAGCGATTGAATTTCAGCAGCAGTCTTTAGCTATTGCACGGGATATAGGCGATCGCCGTGGGGAAACGTATTCCTTGGGAAGGCTGGGAGTTACTTACAATTCCCTGGGGCAATACCAAAAAGCGATTGACCTTTATCAGCAGTCTTTAGCCATTGCACGGGAAATAAGCGATCGCAGTGAGGAAGCTAATTCTTTAGGGAATCTGGGAGTTACTTACAATTCCCTGGGGCAATACCAGGAAGCGATTGACCTTTATCAGCAGTCTTTAGCTATTAACCGGAAAATAGGTAATCGCAATGAGGAAGCTAATTCTTTAATGGGACTGGGAAATACTTACTATTTCCTGGGACAATATCAGAAAGCGATTGACCTTTATCAGCAGTCTTTAACCATTGCACGGGATATAGGCGATCACAGTGGGGAAGCTAATTCTTTAGGGAATCTGGGAAGTGCTTACAATTCCCTGGGGCAATACCAAAAAGCGGTTGACCTTTATCAGCAGACTTTAGCTATTAAACGAAAAATAGGCGATCGTAGAGGGGAAGGCATATCTTTAGAGGGTCTGGGAGGTACTTACAATTCCCTGGGACAATACCAGAGAGCGATTGAGTTTAATCAGCAATCTTTAGCCCTTGCACGAAATATAGGCGATCGCGGTGGGGAGGCTAATTCTTTAGAGGGACTGGGAAATACTTACTATTTCCTGGGACAATATCAGAAAGCGATTGAGTTTCAGCAGCAGTCTTTAGCCATTGCACGGAAAATAGGCTATCGCAGTGGGGAAAGTAATTCTTTAAATAATTTAGGATTAGTTTTTTACAAATCTGGCAACCTCTCCGACGCAGAGAAAACCTTATTTGAGGGCATTAAGGTTTATGAATCTTTACGGGAATTTAGCGGTAACGATGCCAATAAAGTCTCAATTTTTGAAGAGCAAGCTCGTACATACCGCACATTACAACAAGTTCTAATTGCTCAAAATAAAACTGATACAGCCCTAGAAATTACAGAAAGAGGGAGAACTAGAGCATTTGTTGAATTACTGGCAAAACGGCTATCTTTTAGTGAAATAAAACCTAATACTATTATTGCTCCAAATATTGAACAAATTAAACAAATTGCTAAAACTCAAAATTCCACCCTTGTTCAATATTCAATTATTTACGATGATTTCAAACTTGATGGTAAAGAAATATCTAAGGAATCAAAATTATATATTTGGGTAATCAAGCCTAATACTGAAGTAGTATTTCGTGAAGTTGATCTCAAACCTTTATGGCAAAAACAAAATACTTCTCTAGCACAACTCGTTCCTAGTGTTCGAGATGCTATTAATGTCCGAGGTGGTAACACTAATAAAATAACTTATGCCCCTGGTCAGTACGTTAAATTTAAAAACGACCTCAAACACTGGCAACCCTGGGAAATCATCTCAGTCAATACCCAAAAAAGAACTCTAACTGTTCGACAAGCCTCCTATCAAGCAGGTTTACAAGATGAACGTTCCTTTGATGAAGTTCAGCAAATAGATCAAACTTCCCTGCAACAACTTTACCAAATCATCATCCAGCCTATTGCTGATTTACTACCAAAAACAGAAAAAGAACGGGTTGTTTTCATTCCCCAAGGACAACTATTTTTAGTTCCCTTCCCCGCATTACAAGACCCTCAAGGTAAATATCTGATTGAAAAACATACTATTTTAACCGCCCCATCAATTCAAGTCTTAGACTTAACCCGTCAACAACGCCAGCGTCTTTCTAATTTAGGTAATTCAGCTAAAAATATTTTGGTAGTAGGTAATCCCATCCCCAACAAAATCGGAGAATTACTTTATGCAGAAAAAGAAGCACAAGCGATCGCTCAAATTCTCAACACCACAGCAATTACCAAAACTCAAGCCACTAAATCAGCGATCGTTTCCCAAATGCCTCAAGCACGCATAATTCATATTGCTGCCCATGGCATACTAGATGAGCAGCGGGGATTGGGAAGTGCCAGGCTAGACTGTGCCAAAACGGGAGAATCGTACGCTAAGGAATTAAACCAAGAGCTGAAAACAATGTACAACAATACTTTCAGCCATCGCTTTTCATAATTTTTTGATTCTTAGAGGGTGCAAATTATCAACACTGCTCACC
>JANMEE010000153.1:0-32185 GCA_031376645.1 Dolichospermum sp. OTE_75_concoct_329_sub
ATTCGCTAGTCCCATGCTCTGTCTGTACTGATTAAACATTCCGAAAGGAAAGTGTCTTTACGATAACAAGCTTAAATAACATGGTTGAAGCAAACTTTACTTAGAAATAAGGACTGGTCAAACCGACCACAAACGTCAATATTAGGAAATGTTTTCCTACTATCTAATCCCAAAATGCTACATTATTTTGGGATTAGATAGAATGGCGACAGGCCGATGTTATCTCTGGAGTTCTATGTCTTTTTCTAATCTCGGCTTGTCCCCTGAAATTATCCGTGCTGTTAGTGAGCTAGGATACGATAAACCTACACCAATCCAGATGCAGGCAATCCCTGTGGCATTGGCTGGAGGTGATATTATGGCTGGAGCGCAAACTGGTACTGGTAAAACTGCCAGCTTCACTCTGCCGCTGTTACAGCGGTTATCCGCCCACCAAAACGTTAAAAACAACGCTAATGGATTTCCACCAATTCGGGCGTTAATTCTCACACCTACTCGTGAACTCGCAGCCCAGGTGCAGGAAAGCGTTCGTGATTATGGTAAATACTTAAATCTAAATTCAATGGTGATGTTTGGGGGAGTGAGTATTGGACCACAAAAACAGAAATTGAGACACCGTGTAGATATATTGGTAGCTACCCCCGGACGACTGCTAGACCATGTTCAACAAGGAACTGTGAATCTGTCTCGTGTGGAAGTGCTGGTGCTGGATGAAGCAGACCGGATGCTGGATATGGGCTTTATTAATGATATCCGCCGTATTCTCTCGCTGCTGCCCAAACAGCGCCAGAATTTGCTGTTTTTTGCGACTTTCTCCGATAAAGTCAAAACCCTCGCGGCTGGGTTACTAAATGACCCGACAATGATTGAAGTAGCACGCCGCAACGTGACTGCGGCCAAGATTGTCCAAAAAGTTTATCATGTAGACCGGGAACGGAAGCGCCAATTACTGGCTCATCTCATTCAGGAAAATAAATGGTATCAAGTATTGGTGTTTAGCCGCACTAAATATGGTGCTGACCGTTTAGTCAAACAGTTAGGTGAAGACCGCATTCAAGCCCTAGCTATTCACGGTAATAAGAGTCAGGGAGCGCGGACACACGCTTTGGCTAAGTTCAAAGATGGTACTTTACAGGTATTGGTAGCAACTGACATTGCCGCCCGTGGTCTGGATATCAGCGAACTACCCCACGTGATTAACTACGATTTGCCCAATGTCCCAGAGGATTATGTGCATCGCATTGGTCGGACTGGACGCGCTGGTGCGGAAGGTCAAGCGATTTCTTTGGTATGTGTTGATGAACATCACTTGTTAGCGGATATTGAGAAGCTAATTGAGCAGCGGTTACCGAAAGAATTTATTCCTGGTTTTGCAGTCAACCCGGAAATTAAGGCTGAACCTATTCCCAATGGCCGCAAAGCGCCTTCTGGTGGTGGTGTCCATAAAACTCGTCGTTCTGCTCCTAAATCTGCTTCCCAAAGGTCGGCTAAACAGCCTCCTTCACGCACAGTAGCAGGTGAGAAAAAGTCTGGACCTAGTTCTTCTGCACCACGTCGTTCTAAACGCAAGTAATAAGGTAAGTTGCTAGTATCGCTCTACGGTGGGCATTGCCCACCCTACAAGACTTAAAATTTTTATAATTGCTAGAGTTAGATTAAGTAGATATCTGGTGAAATAAGTGCTTTATAGCTTATGATGTGATTATACCAGGTGTGATGATTATCTACTTACCAATAAACTAATATGGACTTTGTTATTTTAGATACTGAAGGCAACCCAAATTTAACTGAATTAGCTATTGTTGATAGTCAAGGTGCTGTAATTTATGAAGGTTTTTGTGATGGTAATTCCCATGGTTTTCAAAATGTTTTAAATCTCAAAAGTCTCAAAACCTTATTAACAGAATTTCTGACTATTGTTGAAGGTAAAAAAATCATCTGTCACTATGCAGAACATGATATTGATATCCTCAAGCGGAGTTTTCAACAAGTTGGTTTACCTTGGCAAAATTTAGAATTTCATTGTACTTGGATTTTGGCTAAAGACTGTTTTGCAGATTTAGAAAGTTATTCTTTAGAGTATCTGAGTAAATATTTGAATCTGCGAGCTAATAATCAATATTTTCTGCCGAATATGGCACATACCGCTAGTTATGATGCCACATTTACATATCATCTTTATCGAAAAATTATCTTAGAACATCTCAAAAAGCAACCTAATCCATTTAGCAGCAGTCGAGTTGATACGCCTTTTCAAGATCACCCAGATTATACGGATACTTATCATCGAGAATTTCAGACGTTACAAACTGCTTTAAATAACATTAAATTAGATCCCAATCATCAGAGTAAAGGTGTAGTTGTCATTGGAGAACCAGGGACTGGTAAAACTCATTTAATGATGCGACTTGCTCATGAAAGATTATCAAGTAATAGATTACTATTTATCCGTCAACCTAATAATGCTCAATCTGTACTTTATCATATTTATAGTAGGATTTTAGAATCTCTAGTTGAAAAAGCCGTAAATTTGCCTCAATTAGATTCTTTAATTATTAATACTTTTCGGAAAATAATTACTCTTCCCAATAGAGAAGCCAAACAAAAGGATATAGAGATTTTAAAAGCCTTATATGATTTAGAAGATAATAGTATTAATGCTTTAGGTAGAGAAAATACTCAACGGAAACGGGAATATTGGCAATATATAGAAAAGACTATTAATGAATGGTGGATGAGTCATTATGCTGCAGGAAGTTTTGCTTTATCTATCATTAAAGGTATGGTTAAATATTGCAGTTATACAGATTATAAATATAGAAATATTACCACTCGTTGGTTAGCAGGAAATGTTTTAACTGACGAAGAAGCGGAAACTATTGGTTTACCAAATTGGGGAGAGGAAATTAGTAAAGAAGCTTTTTCGCTAGAAGCTATTTCAGTTTTAGGTAAATTATCTGTTTTAGATGAACCTTTAATTATTATTTTTGATCAATTAGAAGGTTTAGGACTTCCTCACAATCAAGAAATCTTGTTGAATTTTGGGGAAGCTATCAAAGAAATTTTCACTCATGTTCCTAATAGTTTAATTATCTTGAATTTATTTCCTGATAGGTGGGAAAAGTTTCAAACAATATTTGATCAATCTATTATTGGTAGAGTATCTCAATATCAAGTTTCTTTACGTCAACCTACAGAAGCCGAAGTTAAATCTATTCTCAAGGTAAAAATGCAGACTGTAGATATTACCTTAGAACAGTTATTTTTATCTGAAGATTTAGAAGATATTTTAGGGAAAAAACCTATTCGTGCAGCTTTAAATCGGGCTGCTAAATACTATGACTATAGAGTTAATGGCATTTCTTTGCCAGATGAAAGAAAACCAATTCGGGAATTAGATAGTAATGAAAAAATAGAACAGCAATTAAAATTTTTACAGCAACAGCAACAAATATCTTTAGAAGTTTTAAGTCAACTAATTAAATCCATACAATCACCTGATTCTGTTAATTTAAGCAACTTACAGGAGAAATTAGCAACTTATTTATCCGGTGAAACTGCAATTGGGGTAAATCCTGTAATTGAATATCTCCATGAACATAGAATTGAGTTAGAACAAAAATATCATAATCCATCTATTATTAGTGATGGTGATGATGTTGGTAAATTGAAGAATATTGCTGAAGCTTTAACTCATATTCAGTCATTTAAATTAACACAATATCGTTTAGGTAAAAAGGTATTACCAGAACATATTGTCATAGAAAAGGGAAATCAATATCATGTAATTGCTTTTTTGGAAATTAGTGGAACTCCGTTTACAAGTCGGATTAATAATTTTAATGAATTGGTGATTAATAATTCTCAAAGTAAGTTTGATTTAATTAGAGATGAACGTCAACCAGATATTACTGGTAAAGTCGGTAAGGAAAGAATCAAACAACTAGAAAATAGTGCTAATGGGAATTTTATTCTCTTTAATAAAGAAGATAGAATTCTCTTTGATTTAATTTATGATCTAATAATCAGCATTTATAACAAAGATTTAGATATAGATTTAGAATCAGCTTTAAATTTTGTTACCACTCATCAAGAATGGTATCACTGGATTTTTACAAAGTTTGGTTTTACTCCACCCAAAAAATAAGATATTAACTACCCTGAGCGATTAGAGAATTTATGAAAATACTTATCCTCAATGCCGGTTCTAGCAGCCAAAAAAGTTGTCTGTATGACATCACAACCCCAATTCCTAATGTAGCACCCCAACCTCTATGGGAAGGGAAAATCAATTGGAGTCAAGACCAAAATCAGACAGAAATTACAGTCGAAACCGCTACAAGTGCAAAACTTCAAGAAACCCTTGCTAGTGATTCCCGACAGGTGCAATTTGCTTATCTGCTATCTACTCTTATCAATGGTACAACCAAGGTAATTGATGATTTATCAGCAATAGAAGTGGTAGGACATCGGGTAGTACATGGTGGACAAGATTACCGAGAGGCTGTAATAATTACCGAGGATGTTAAACAGGCGATCGCTCGTTTATGTAATCTGGCACCAGCACACAATCCAGCCGCTTTAGCAGGGATAGAAGCCATAGAAAAAACCTTGAGACATATTCCTCAAGTTGCCGTTTTTGATACAGGATTTCACAGCACCTTACCCGATGCCGCAGCCATCTATCCCATCCCCTATCAACTTGTAGAACAAGGTATTCGCCGTTACGGTTTTCATGGCATCAGTCATCAGTATTGTGCTAATCGAGCAGCGGAAATTATTGGTCAAGATTTACGATCTCTGCGGATAATTACCTGTCATTTAGGTAACGGTTGTTCTCTAGCTGCCATCAAAAATGGTTGCAGTATTGACACAACAATGGGATTTACCCCCCTAGATGGTTTAATGATGGGTAGCCGTAGTGGTTCCATTGACCCAGGGATTTTAATTTATTTATTACAGCAGTATAATTACTCTAGTCAAGAATTAGATAATGTGTTAAATAAATGTTCAGGATTATATGGCATTTCTGGAGTATCGAGCGATTTAAGAGAGGTGATAGCCGCCAAAGAACAAGGTAATCAACGCGCCCAACTAGCCTGGGATATATACGTACATCGCTTACGGGCTGGTATCGGGGCAATGTTGGCTAGTTTACAAGGTTTAGATGTTTTAGTTTTTACCGCTGGAGTCGGTGAAAACTCCCCAGAAATCCGTCAAGCAGCTTGTGAAGCCTTTGAATTTTTGGGACTAAAGATTGATATCCAGAAAAATCAAGACCGACCTATTGATATTGATATTGCTACATCAGATTCAACAGTGCGAGTCTTAGTTATAGAAACTCAAGAAGATTGGGCGATAGCACAAAAATGTTACCAATTGCTGCAATGATTAATAATTTTAACTCTATTGCCTATTAGACATCATGGTGAAAATTAAATGTGCGTTTCCTTTAACCCTTGTAGAGACGTTCCATGGAACGTCTCTACATTCTTTTCTGGAGATGTCTATTACCTATTACCTATTACCTATTACCTATTACCTATTACCTGTTACCTATGTTTTTATCTCGTGAAGCTATTACCACACCCTTAGTTGCTTGCTTGTGTATTGCCAGCATTAGCTTAATGCAAATACCAAAACTGCACAAACTATTAATCAATAAACAATCTATTTCCGCAGAAAATCTGCAAAAAGACCTCAAAAAAGAAAGTCTTCGCTTGAAATTACTCCAGAATGTACCTAGTTTGAGTTATAAAAACCTGATTGCAGATTGGGTATATATTGATTTTTTACAATTCTTTGGAGATGATGAAGCTAGAGATAAAACAGGATACAGTCTCAGTCCAGAATATTTTGAAATTATTTTAAGACGTGACCCACGATTTTTAGAAGCTTATCTAGGACTTTCTGTAAGTACATCTTTATACGGTGGTATGCCAGACAAGACTGTAGCTTTGATGGAAAAAGGATTAAAATCTCTATCTCCACAAGTGCCAACTAAATCATACTATATCTGGCGTTATAAAGGCACAGATGAGTTATTATTTTTGGGTAATGCTCAAGCAGCAAAAAAATCTTTTCTCAAAGCCGCAGAATGGGCAGACACTTATACTGATCAAGAAAGTAAACAAATAGTATTTATTTCTCAAAAAAGTGCCAAATTTCTGAGTAAAAATCCTGATAGCAAAGCAGCGCGAGTTGCTACATGGGCAATGGTTTTAAACAATAACATAGATGAAAAAACTCGCAAACGAGCAATTCGGGAAATTGAAACTTTAGGAGGAAAGGTAACTGCTAATCCCGACGGCACAAACGGTATTACATTACCAGCAAAAGATTAATTAGTTATTAGTCATTGGTCATTGGTCATTGGTCATTAGTCATTGGTCATTGGTCATTGGTCATTGGTCATTGGTCATTGGTAGTTGTCGTTCTTCTTTCTTTCTTCTTCCTTCTTCCTTCTTCCTTCGTGTTCTTCGTTCCTTCGTGGTTCATTAACTCCTGACTCCTGACTCGGTGACTCCTGACTCGGTGACTCCTGCTGAAAATAGCTACAATAGAACTCCTACTATCCGCACATTTTAGACCTGTGGAGGGTGGGAGATTATTTTTAGCATGACAGGAGGATTGTTTTAAGATATCTTAAAATAAGTTAACATAATTATCATAATGTCCTCTTTTTTAGAGAAGCTAAGTATAAGCAGCAAACAAGTACAGGAGAATAAACATCGGTGAATAATAAAAGATGGAGAAATACGGGGCTTTACGCGCTCCTTTTTATAGTTGTTATTGCCCTAGGAACAGCATTTTTTGACAAACAACCCCAAAGCCGAGAAACATGGCGCTACAGCCAGTTTATCCAAGAAGTTGAAAAAGGCAGAGTTGAAAGAGTCAGTTTGAGTTCTGACAGGTCTACAGCCCTAGTGACACCCAAATATGACCCTAATAAAAAGATCGTTACCTTAGTTAACGACCCAGATTTAATCAATACTCTAACAAGTAAAGGTGTTGATATTGCCGTATTACCTCAAGCAGATGAAGGATTTTGGTTTAAAGCTCTCAGCAGCTTATTCTTCCCTGTATTACTGCTAGTTGGTTTATTTTTCCTCCTTCGTCGCGCTCAAAGTGGTCCTGGTAGCCAAGCCATGAACTTTGGTAAATCTAAAGCCAGAGTGCAAATGGAACCTCAAACCCAGGTTACATTTGGAGACGTTGCGGGTATTGACCAAGCGAAGTTGGAATTAAACGAAGTTGTAGACTTTTTGAAAAATGCCGATCGCTTTACCGCCATTGGTGCAAAAATTCCTAAAGGTGTACTTTTAGTTGGACCTCCAGGTACTGGTAAAACCCTCCTCGCGCGGGCTGTTGCGGGAGAAGCAGGTGTACCTTTCTTCTCAATTTCCGGTTCTGAATTTGTGGAAATGTTCGTTGGTGTGGGTGCTTCCCGCGTCCGTGATTTATTTGAACAAGCTAAAACCAATGCTCCTTGTATCGTCTTCATTGATGAAATTGACGCAGTAGGTCGTCAACGGGGTGCTGGTTTAGGTGGTGGTAACGACGAACGGGAGCAAACCCTCAACCAGTTGCTGACGGAAATGGACGGCTTTGAAGGTAACACTGGTATTATTATTATTGCTGCTACCAACCGTCCTGATGTATTAGATGCTGCTTTATTACGTCCCGGTCGTTTTGACCGTCAAGTTGTGGTAGACCGTCCCGACTACGCTGGAAGAAGCGAAATCTTAAGAGTTCATGCTCGTGGTAAAACATTATCTAAAGATGTAGACTTGGATAAAATCGCCCGTCGGACTCCTGGTTTTACCGGTGCAGATTTATCTAACTTGTTGAATGAAGCGGCTATTTTAGCAGCACGTCGGAATTTAACTGAAATTTCGATGGATGAAATTAATGATGCAATTGATCGTGTATTAGCTGGTCCTGAAAAGAAAGACCGGGTAATGAGCGAGAAGCGCAAAACCTTAGTTGCATACCATGAAGCTGGTCATGCTTTGGTTGGTGCTTTAATGCCTGACTATGACCCAGTCCAAAAGATTAGTATTATTCCTCGTGGTCGTGCTGGTGGTTTAACTTGGTTTACTCCTAGTGAAGACCGCATGGATACTGGTTTATATAGCCGGGCTTATTTGGAAAATCAAATGGCTGTGGCTTTAGGTGGTCGTCTTGCTGAAGAAATTATCTTTGGTGAAGAGGAAGTGACTACAGGTGCTTCCAATGACTTACAACAAGTCGCCAGAGTAGCTAAACAAATGATAACTCGGTTCGGGATGAGCGATCGCTTGGGTCCAGTTGCTTTAGGTCGTCAACAAGGCAATATGTTCCTAGGTCGAGATATTATGTCTGAACGGGATTTTTCAGAAGAAACCGCCGCTGCTATTGATGAAGAAGTTCGTAAGTTAGTTGATACTGCTTATCTTCGGGCTAAAGAAGTGCTACTCGATAACCGCAAGGTATTAGATGAAATTGCTCAAATGCTGATTGAAAAAGAAACCGTAGACGCTGAGGAATTACAAGAAATTCTTGGTAATAATGATGTGAAAATGGCTGCTTTTGCTTAATTCTTCGTAAGAGTTTAAAATAGGGGTAATTCTGGATTTTCTGGAATTACCTCTATTTTTTTATCTCACGCAGCAGCACAGGAGTTTTTCTCAATGATCAATCACTAATTATCCATTACCCATTAAATTGAAAAGTAATCTGGCTTGTGTTTAAGGAATAAAATTTTGTCAGTAACCCAGCCCTAAAGGGACTGAGCTTGCAAGAGTAATCAAGCAAGCTGTACTGACCAGACCACCCCTAGCATAGTCTAAGGGTAGCCGTTATTTGAGTCACGACACCCCGGAATGCGAAGCTAGTTCCTTGCTCTGTCGCTTGTGATTAAACAGTTCTAAGGTCACTGGAACAGTGTTGCAAGTCTAACAAGCTCTTATAACTGGTCGAAGCTAACATTACCCCAGAAATGGGAGGCTCTTTGGAGCAACACATTATGCGTACAGAGTTGGAAAACTTGAATCGGTAATTGTCCCGTTGAAAGTACATCACAAAAGTACCCCGAATTTTTCAACTCCAAGGCGGTAATGAAGAAATTATTCAAGGCGGTAAAAACCGCTCGTGTCGTTTCCCTCTCAGGGCTAAAGCCACTGAGTTTCCCACTTACCGCGAGGTTTTATGAAAGCGATGATTCTTGCAGCGGGAAAGGGTACTCGTATCCGTCCCATTACGTATACAATTCCCAAACCCATGATTCCGATCCTGCAAAAGCCAGTGATGGAATTTTTACTGGAGTTATTACGTCAACATGGCTTTGACGAAATTATGGTCAACGTTAGCCATTTAGCTGAGGAAATAGAAAGTTATTTCCGTGATGGTCAGCGCTTTGGAGTACAGATCGCCTATTCTTTTGAAGGTAAAATTGATGATGATGGTAAACTTGTCGGCGAAGCTATTGGTTCGGCTGGGGGTATGCGTCGGATTCAAGACTTCTCCCCATTTTTTGATGATACGTTTGTAGTTTTATGTGGTGATGCTTTAATTGATTTAGATTTAACAGCGGCAGTAAAATGGCATAAATCCAAAGGAGCGATCGCTACTATTATCACCAAATCAGTTCCCAAGGAAGAAGTTTCTAGCTACGGTGTGGTGGTTACTGACGATGATAATCGCGTTCAAGCTTTCCAAGAAAAACCCTCAACAGAAGAAGCCCTTAGCACTAATATCAATACAGGTATTTATATTTTTGAGCCGGAGGTTTTCAAATACATACCCTCTGGAGTAGAGTATGACATTGGTGGCCAGTTATTTCCCCAACTGGTAGCAGATAATGCGGCTTTTTATGCAATTCCCATGGATTTTGAGTGGGTAGATATTGGTAAAGTCCCAGATTACTGGCGAGCAATTCGTGGTGTTTTATCCGGAGAAATTAAGAATGTGCAAATCCCTGGACATGAAGTTCGTCCGGGTATTTTCACTGGGTTAAATGTATCTATAAATTGGGATAAAGTTGATATTACTGGACCAGTTTATATTGGTGGGATGACCAAAATCGAAGATGGGGCAAAAATTATTGGACCAGCAATGATTGGTCCTAATTGCTGGATCTGTAGTGGTGCAACTGTAGATAATAGTGTAATTTTTGAATGGTCGCGTTTAGCTCCAGGTGTGCGCTTGGTAGATAAGCTGGTGTTTGGTCGTTACTGTGTAGATAAGACGGGAGCATCAATTGATGTCCAAGCTGCGGCTTTAGATTGGTTAATTACTGATGCTCGTCAAACGCCACCTTCGCAAATACCTTTAGAACACCAAGCGATCGCAGAATTGCTAGGAACAAGTTCAATTTAGTTATTAGTTATTAGTTATTAGTCATTAGTTATTAGTCAGTTGTGATTTGCTAATGACCAATGACCAATGACCCTTAACTATTCAAATAAGTATACCGTTGTAAACTTTGCTCGTAGGTTTGTAGTAGTCGCTGAGACTCTGCTATGGTAATTTGCTTTTCTTCTAAAGCTCGTTCACAACGTTGGCGAATGTTTTCTATCATGTCTTCCGCATCATATTGAACGTAGCTAAGAACTTCACTCATGGTGTCGCCCTTAACAACGTGTTCAATTTGGTAGCCCTTGGGAGTTAAATTAATGTGAACGGCGTTAGTGTCACCGAAGAGGTTATGTAAATTCCCCATAATTTCTTGGTACGCTCCATTCAGGAACATTCCTAGATAGTAGGGTTTTCCTGGCTCAAATTTGTGAAGTTCTAACACTGATTTGACATCCCGCAAGTCTATAAAGCGGTCTATTTTTCCATCACTATCACAGGTTAAGTCCGCTAAAATGCCCCTGCGGGTTGGTTCTTCATCGAGGCGATGTATAGGCATGATGGGGAATAGCTGATCTATAGCCCAACAATCTGGTGCTGATTGAAACACAGAAAGATTGATATAGTAAATGGAAGCCATGATTTTTTCTAGGTCTTCCAACTCATCAGGTACGTATTCTTCCTGACGGATGAGAGTTAAAACTTTTTGACAACAAGCCCAGTAAAGACGCTCGGCTTTAGCGCGTTCATTGAGGCGCAAAATTCCTAAGTTAAAACGACTGATGGCTTCTTCTTTGAATTGAGCAGCATCGTGATAGAACTCTTGGTAATTTTCTTTGTTGATGGATTGGTAGGTTTCCCAAAGATATTTAATGATTGGGGATTCTCCCTCTTGGTGAGGGGAAGGAGGATCAAGGGGGACATCGCTAGTGCTGAGAACGTCAAAAATTAAAACCGATTGGTGGGAAGAAATTGCTCGGCCACTTTCACTAACTAATGTAGGTACGGGAATATGTTTTTCATCACAGGTGTCTTTTAACTCTGCCACGATGTCGTTAGCATAGTTTTGCATATTGTAGTTTTTTGAAGTGTAGAAGTTGGTTTGAGAGCCGTCGTAATCTACCCCCAAGCCGCCACCAACGTCTAAATATTTCATGTCTGCCCCTAACATTGCCAACTCCACATAAATGCGGCTGGCTTCTTGGATGGCATCTTTAATGACATTGATAGCAGAGATTTGAGAGCCGATATGAAAGTGTAATAACTGTAAAGAACCGAGTAAGTTAGCTGCATCTAATTTTTCAACAGCTTCCATAATTTCGGGAATTGTCAAGCCAAATTTAGCGCGATCGCCCGTGGAAGTTCCCCAACGTCCCATCCCTTGGGTACTTAATTTGGCTCTGACTCCCAAGATTGGCTTAATTCCTAATTGACGACTGACCGTAATGGCTAAATCTACCTCTTCAATTTGCTCTAGGACGATGACTGGTGTTTGTCCTAGTTTCTGGGCTAACATCGCTGTTTCGATGTATTCCTGGTCTTTGTAGCCGTTGCAAATTAACAATGCTCCTGGTGTATTCAATAAGGCCAGAGCAATCATTAATTCTGGCTTAGAACCTGCTTCTAAACCAAATTGATGGGGTTTACCAAATCGCACTAAATCTTCAATCAGGTGGCGTTGTTGATTGCACTTAACAGGAAATACCCCCCGATATACACCAGGATAGTTATAGCGAGCGATCGCTTTGGCAAAACAAGCGTTTAGTCGCTCAATTCGATCTTCCAAAATATCGGAAAAGCGAATTAACATAGGTAGCCCTAAATTACGCTGCTTTAAAGCATTTACCAACTCGAACAAGTCTAATGATCCACCACGTTCACCTTTGGGAGAAACAGTGACATGACCAGCAGCATTAATCGAAAAATAAGGCTGTCCCCAACCTTCAATGCGGTAAAGGTCTTCACTATTCTCAATTTTCCAAGGCAGAGATAAATCTCCCGTACTTGTACTAGGTACTAGCTGTTGCTTCTGTTTTTTGCTTTTTAATTCGGCTTTATGCCCATTAGACGGCATTTTCACGATCTCATCAGCGGTTGACTCGACACCCATTTTTTCCTGACCTCTCTGTTTCGCCCACGAAATAACAATTTAACAAAATAGTCTAGTAAAGGATATACGACTAGAAATAATTTCTGATTAAGAATTAGGTTTATAACTGAGAACACCCCTTCGTTCTTTTAGCTGATATCTCCAATTTTCAGGGAAAATTTTCAGACTACTAGACAAAAGACATCAAAACAACTGACAATTAACCCATCAAAATTTGATTATGTTTTTGGAGACAGATTTGGAACGCACATTTTTAGCAATTAAGCCTGACGGTGTACAGCGCGGGCTTGTGGGTGAAATTATCCGCCGATTTGAAACCAAGGGTTTTACCTTAGTCGGCTTGAAGTTCATGAAGGTCAGTAAGGAATTAGCGGAACAACATTATGATGTTCACCGTGAAAGACCTTTTTTCCCTGGTTTAGTCGAATTTATCATTTCTAGTCCAGTGGTAGCAATGGTTTGGGAAGGTGAGGGCGTTGTTGCAGCAGCCAGAAAGATTATTGGTGCAACCAACCCCCTAACATCAGAACCAGGCACAATTCGCGGCGATTTTGGTATCAATGTTGGACGTAACCTCATTCACGGTTCTGATGCCCAAGAAACCGCCAAGAACGAAATTGCCCTCTGGTTCAAAGAAGAGGAATTAGTTGCTTGGCAACCTCATTCTCAAGCTTGGTTGACTGAGTAATTGGTAATTGGTAATTGGTAATTGGTAATTGGTAATTGGTAATTGGTAATTGGTAATTGGTAATTGGTAATTGGTAATTGGTAGTAAAACTCTTACCTGTTACCTGTTACCTGTCACCTGTTACCTGTTACCTGTTACCTGTCACCTGTCACCTGTCACCTGTCACCTGTTACCTGTTACCTGTCTTACCTGTCACCTGTCACCTGTCACCTGTCACCTATTTATCACTTCGATACTTCAGTCTTTTCCCGTTCTTGTTCTGGAACTAATTCAACAACGGTGCGTTTAGAAAATCCCCAAGCTAGGATGATGCCAATGGCTGTCACCATGAGCCATTGTGGTGGGACTAAATCATCGTTGATGACTTTTAAAAATAGACGTAAACCTACAAACGCTACAGTGATATAACCTGCGTCTTCTAAATTTTGATATTCATCTAACCAGCGGATAAATAATCCGGCCATGAATCGCAAGGTGACAATCCCAATGGTTGTGCCGGTGATTACCAACCATGTTTCTTGAGAAACGGCGATCGCTGTGGTGACGCTATCCAAGGAAAAGGCTAAATCTGTAAAGGCAATTACGGGTATAGCTTGCCATAGAGACTTAAAACGTGGACCGTGATGGTGATTGTCTTCGTCTTCTTGGGAACTAAAGTGTTGGAATACTAGCCATAAAAGATAACCAGCGCCCAATAGTTCAAATTGCCAAAATTTCTGTACCCAAGTAGCTGTTAACAATAGGGTAATTCGGAGGACATAAGCGAAGACTAAACCAATGTTTAGGGCTTGACCTTCTAGTTTTTTGTCTTCTAGTCCTTGAGCGATCGCAGCGAGAGCGATCGCATTATCAGCCGATAGCACCGCCTCTAAAAACACTAATATTAAGAGGACTATAGAAGCTTCAACACTGAAATGAAAGTTTAAGTAATCAAATATTTGGTCTAACATTCCAATTTCTCAGACAAAAATGCAGAATTTACAGGATTAGAGGATGTTTGAAAAGTTTTGGGCGAATATAAATATGCCTCCGGCACGCTCCGCGTAGCTTGCTTGCCCAAAGGGTACGCTACTACACAAGCAAAGTCCAGATGGTGCGTGGACTAACGAAAAATTAAGGTTCTTTAACCCACGTATCCCTTACGGGACCGAAGGAATAGGTGGGTTTTGTCTGTGTAGCCGCGACTTCTAGTCGCCAGGTGGGTATAAATTAGACTTTTCAAACACCCTCTTAGAGATTTTTATTGTCGAAACTACAATAAATTACTACTTCCATCTATTTTAACGTGCATTTACTCCAATCTTAACGCCATACTCCGCTATCAGAATTTTCCTGTATTCTTCTTGGTCAAAATTTTTACTACCAAAAGTTTGTATAAAATAAATTATATTTATAAATTTACATTACCACCTTACTTGCCTGATATGTCATATCTTCCTGACATTATGGTAATTCTTATTATTAACTATTGTTTTCCTCATTCATTCCACAGGATTTCCACAGGTAATTCGGCACTTTTCCACAGATGTGCGACGGATTAATCAGCTATTGCTAACTTATTGGGGATTGTTGATTTTTCACTACTAACAGGCTTCATAACTGAGTTTTCATGAAGTTATGTAACGAAAATATAGTTGTAAGGCTGATTCATTCGTCAAAATTTATTTTTGACTGCTAATTGTTAACATTTCGCATTATTGACAAATCCACCCCTAATGAGCGCAAAATGATGAGTCTTATGTTTGATTCCGTTGGGCAAATCCATCCTGTGTTCTGGTTTATTTTAATTTCCCATCCCCACTTTCCCAACAGGGTATGAATCAGCCCTCAGTAAAACTGAACACAAATAACTTCTCTTGATTGATATACAGGAAAATTTTATGAACACAACAGTCCCTATCTTTACCGAAATTCCCGAAACATTACAAGAATCCATGAACAACTACTTAGAAAGCCATCCAGATTGGGATCAAACCCGTGTATTAACAGCGGCTTTATCGCTATTTTTACTACAAAATGGTGAAAGCGATCGCCGAGCTGCTCGTGTTTACTTAGAAACTTTATTTCATCAATAAGCAATAGAAATACTGAATTAAATTAATAAACCAACTCAGTTTCTTTTTCAGACACTTTGCGCTAATATCATGAATTTTGAATTGCCTAAATCAGACTATATACTGTACTAGTGGCATAATTTATTCAATAAGAGACTTCCAAATCAAAAAATATCCCAAATTCTCTTGTGGTGCAGGCATAAAAAGTCTGCTAATAATATCAGGAGGGAACCAGATGCCCATCCCACAAGATTGGATAATTTTTTTTGTGGCGTTCTCTAATCCCACGCCCTCAAGGCGTGGGAGTCGTGGAAGTTTACAGATGGTAGTCAAGGTCAAGACTATATTTTAGGAAGAGGTAGCGCATTCAAATTTGTACCCAACACCGCGAATAGTATGAATTAATGTTGATTGAGTCGGATTGATTTCAATTTTCTTACGAATTTGACCAATATGAACATCCACAACCCGTTGGTCTCCAACATATTCATAGTCCCAAACTTCTTGGATGAGTTCTGACCGTCGCCAAACCCTAGCTGGATGACTAGCTAAAAAATACAATAAGTCAAATTCCAGAGATGTTAAGGGAATAGGTTCGTTACTAATTATTACTTCCCGTCGCATAGAATCAATCGTTAACTTGTCAAAAACTAGGCGTTGCTGTTCTGCATTAGTCACAACTCGCTGCCGCCTCAAAATTGCTGCTACTCTCACCTCTAACTCTCCTAAACCAAATGGCTTAGTGAGGTAGTCATCAGCGCCTTTAGAAAACCCGCGAATTTTATCAACTTCGTCGGTTCTGCTAGTCAGAAGTAGCACAAATACACCGCTACGACTCTGCATTTCTTGACAGAGATTAAAACCAATTACATCCGGTAAATTAACATCTAGAATTACCAAATCGGGGTTAAATTGCTCAAACATACTCACACCCGTTTTACCGTCTTCGGCAGACTCAACTTGATAATTTTGTTTCAGCAAAAAGCGTTGGATTAAATTCCGAACCGCAGGATCGTCATCAACTACAAGAATCTTAGCAGCAGCCATAGCTATTATTTTTTACAAAAGTGTATAAAATTCACAAGCTTAATTACGTAACAACGCAAGTTTTACTTTGGTTGCAATTTAAAATTTACAGGGGATAGAGATGATTATCCTGATTATTTCCATAAACTGTAATTTTTATTATGGATATTGAAAAGGTAAATATGCTGGTATAGCAAGAGTTAAGAGTGCAAGGCTTGTGCCCAAGAAAGATTGAGGACGTTCCACTGAAACTTCTGTACAAGAGAAAGGAAGAAAGAATTAAGAAAGAATCAGGAATCAAGAAAGAAAATTACCTAATTACAACCAACCATCAGTTATCCTGCTTTAAGCCATCAGCAGATTAAATCAGGGGATCGCTTGCATTATTGTTCACAATTTGTTACAAAAATATAAAGAACTTCTAGAGACTAAAACCTAATGTTCGGCGGACTTACCGGTTTAACAGATCCCAAAAGCACCGATTGGGGAGAGCGAATGCTCAATACAGTCGCCAGCCAAACGATTCGCCACCTGTTTACCCAAAGCGAGTCGGTAGAAGTCTTTGTGAGCTGCTATCCCTCCAGCAAACTGTTGCAAGGCAGCATTGATAGCTTTAAAATGAACGGCTGCGGCTTAGTAATTCGTAGAGACTTCGCAGTTGAGGAAATGTCCTTTGAAACCGATGCTGTAGCCATTGACTTCGGCTCGGTTTTAAGTGGCAAACTTAATCTCAAACAACCCACCCAAGCAATCGCTCAGGTGATTTTATCAGAAGTAGGCATTAATAAGGCATTTGAGTCGGAACTGGTGAAAAAACGCCTGCTGAACCTTTCTGAACCCACTTTGATGGCAATATCTGATGGTGAGCCAGTTTCCTTTACAGAAGTTCAAGTCAAGCTATTACCGGAAAATCGCTTACATCTGGTAGCTAAAGCCGATTTAAATAACGGCGAACTCATACTCCTAAGTATGACCATTGGTATCGGGATTGAAAGAAGAAGACGGGTTTCTTTCAAAGAACCTCATATTGAACTTGAGGGAGTTCCAGAAGCACAAAGAGAAGTTTCCCAGACTTTAAGTGTGGCATTGGTAGAAATTTTGGATAATATGGTTGATTTAGATCGCTTTGATTTAGATGGGGTAAAAATGCGACTGAATCGTTTAGAAACAGAAGGTCAAAAATTGATTTTTAGCGGTTACGCAGAAATAGAAAGAATTCCTCACAGTTCTTAACAATTCTTAAAATTGAAAAAAAATTAACGCCGCCTAGTTGACTCTGGGCGGCAATTTAATTTTTATTTAGGGCTGGTGGACATTGCCTGCCCACCCTACTATTCCCTATTCCCTATTCCCTATTTTCTGTCACCTGTCACCTGTCACCTGTCACCTGTCACCTGTCACCTG
This sequence comes from Dolichospermum sp. OTE_75_concoct_329_sub, assembly GCA_031376645.1. GTDB lineage: Bacteria > Cyanobacteriota > Cyanobacteriia > Cyanobacteriales > Nostocaceae > Dolichospermum. The sequence goes on from JANMEE010000153.1 coordinate 17,618, forward strand.
TCACCTATCACCTATCACCTGTCACCTGTCACCTATCTTCCGACACCTACATATTGAAATCCAGCCCTGGTCATTGCTTGAGGATCAAGGAAATTACGACCATCAATCATGACGGGGTGGTTCATCAATTTTGCCATTTTCCCATAATCTAAGGTGCTGAATTGTTGCCATTCGGTGACAAGTACCAAAGCATCACAGCCATCCGCTAGTCTTTCCGCATCGGTTTCTACTAAGACACCGGAAAGACCATGACGCATTCCAGTTTGAGAAATAATGGGGTCATAAGCTTTGACTTTAGCTCCCAGTCGGTTAAGTTGTTCAATCAAGATCAGTGCGGGTGCATCCCGTAAATCGTCGGTATCTGGTTTGAAAGTTAAACCCAGTAATCCCACAGTTTTACCTTTAAGGATTTTTAGAGCCTGTTGGAGCTTTTCTAGAGCGATTAAGCGTTGACGTTCGTTGACACTGACAGCAGCCTTCATCAGTTGGGCTTCATAGCCATAATCATCAGCAGTGTGAATTAATGCAGAAACATCTTTGGGGAAACATGAACCACCCCAACCAATCCCAGCTTGTAAAAATTTACTACCAATACGAGAGTCTAAACCTATGCCTTTTGCTACTTGGGTAACATCCGCACCAACGCGATCGCATATATTGGCAACTTCATTAATAAAACTAATTTTGGTAGCTAAAAAAGCATTAGCCGCATATTTGATCATTTCTGCGGAACTAAGGTCTGTTACTAGCACTGGAACAGGAGGTAAAGACTTATCAGCCGCAAATTTGCGTTCGACAATTGGGGCATATAGTTCTTTCATCATGCCGGTGGCTTGTTGACTATTGCCACCTAAGACAATCCGATCAGGGTTAAAAGTATCATAAACTGCTGAACCTTCCCGTAAAAACTCTGGATTACTAACTACATCAAATTGGTGAGCAATCTCCGAAAACTTCTGTTCACAGGCTGTATCACCAGCAGCAACTAATGTTTTTTGGCGTTCAGCAATCCCGTCTACAACAATCATTCTTACCCAATCCCCAGAACCAATGGGAACGGTAGATTTGTTCACAATTACCTTATAACCACCATTGAGATTTTCGCCAATACCCCGCGCTACAGCTTCTACGTATCGAGTATCGCTTTCACCATTAGGCAAAGGAGGAGTTCCCACCGCAATAAACAGGATTTCTCCATGATTAACACCAGCCGCGAGATCACTAGAAAATAGAATATTGCCACTATTAATGGCAGACTGCATAATTTCCGAAAGTCCTGGCTCGAAAATTGGCGACTGCCCAGACTTCATTAATTTTACTTTTTCTTCGTTATTATCTATGCAAATGACATCATGACCAATGTGAGCCAAACAAGCACCTGTTACCAAACCAACATAACCAGTACCAATTACGCAGACACGCATTTTTGAACCCCCGTTTTTTACAGTTATCAGTGAATAAATGGAATTTAGCGCTGCTTAACCTTTTGGAAGCGTTGCCGGAAATCTTCAATCATTAGTTTTAAACCGTCTTGTAGAGGAATAGTAGGTTCCCAATTTAACAAAGTTTGTGCCTTGGTAATATCGGGACGACGACGACGGGGATCATCAGCAGGTAGGGGTTCAAATTTAATCTGTGCCTCTGGGTTAATTAAATTTTGCACAGCCTGAGCTAGTTCTAAAATCGTATACTCATCAGGATTACCCAAATTTATGGGGCCAGTATGTTCACCATTCATTAATCGCATTAGCCCATTTACGAGATCAGAAACGTAACAAAAACTCCGGGTTTGTTGACCTTCACCATAAACAGTTAACGGCACACCTCGTAATGCTTGCGCTACAAAATTACTGACTACGCGACCATCATTTTCCAACATTCTCGGTCCATAAGTATTGAAGATTCTGGCAACTCGAATCTCGACTTTATTCTCTCTGTAATAGTCAAATGCCAAGGTTTCGGCCATTCTTTTGCCCTCGTCATAACATGACCGAATCCCAATGGGATTGACGCTACCACGATAATCTTCAGTTTGGGGATGAACTTCTGGATCTCCGTAGACTTCGCTGGTGGAAGCTAATAAAAATCTAGCTTTGACCCGTTTAGCCAAACCTAACATATTGAGTGTACCAATGACGTTAGTTTTAACGGTTTTAATGGGGTTATACTGGTAATGCACTGGAGAGGCCGGACAAGCCAAATGATAAACTTGATCCACTTCTAACCGAATTGGTTCGGTGATATCGTGACGGATCATTTCAAACTTAGGATTATCCAACCAATGGAGGAGATTCTGTTTCTTGCCTGTGTAGAAGTTATCTAGGCAAATGACTTCATGACCATCATGCATTAATCGATCAATTAGATGAGAACCAATAAAACCAGCGCCACCCGTTACTAAAATTCTCATATTTTTCCTTTAACTAACATATATTTTTTGTCCCTATCATGCTGTTTTATATTACCCATATTGGTAATAAAAAAACAGATTTCTATTCGAGAATTTTCTGTATGGCTTTTAAGTTCGATATTAATTGCCTGCCACGCATTCTCTAATGAATAGGTTACTTATGGGAATGTTTTATCAAATCTTTAAGAAAAAAAATACGGTTTTTTTACTGAAATCCTGAATTATTGTAGTGGTTATCTAACAAACCTAAATTTTTGAGACTTCAATTGGTACAGTTTCATCCGTGGTGATCACAGTATTGAAAGTGGCTCATCAAGTCCTTAGCGTAAGTTTCAGTATCACTGCTCATTTTACCCCACATTGGGGAAAATTAGGATGAGCAAAGATGAATGCCAGCCAAAAGGCAGCATGAGAGATGATAGTGATTCTGGCTTTGAACAACCACTGTCAACCTTTGAGGTTAACTATGACTGATTGCAGTGAATCTGCTTCTTTATATCCGGCTTTTTTCAGGTTATTGTAGTGAGTTTTTAATAAAAGTATATCTTGTGGTTTCCAAGAAACTTTTCTGGCAACTACAGCAATTTGTCCTGCTAAGTCTTGCCGTAATTGTGCTAAATCTCGGACGGGTTCCCAAACTTTGAGAAAGACTTGGAGTGTTTTTTCGCCATCAGTGTGTGTCAGCTTATCAGGAGTTATTTGAGGTTTACCCAGCCATGTGAGTAGTGTTGTGACTTCATCAGTGCCACCACCAAGGAAATAGGTTAAAAATCGCCACTTTTCAAATTCTGATTGACCGGCGTAATAGACACTATCTAAAATTACAACAACATTATTCAAATTGAGTTTTTCTATGTTTGCCAATGCCTCTGCTGCACTTCTACGAACAAAATCCTCAACGGATTTATCCTGGAGGATGTCAACGATGTCTTTGATGTACGGTTTGGCAATCTCTCCCAGTTTTCCCAATGCCTCTGCTGCACCGTAACGAACATTATTGTCAACGGATTTATCTTTGAGGATGTTAGCAATGTCTTTGACATAGGGTTTGGCAGCCTCCCCCAGTTTTCCCAATGACTCTGCTGCACCTCTACGAATAGAGGATTCAAGGGATTTATCCTGGAGGATATCAGCGATGTCTTTGACGTAGGGTTTGGCAGCCTCCCCTAGATTTCCCAAAGCGAAAGCTGCACCGGAACGAACACTTTTATCAACGGATTTATCATTGATGAAGTCGAGGATGTCTTTGACGTAAGGTTTAGTAGCCTCTCCTAGATTTCCCAATCCCTTTACTGCACTGAAACGAATAAGATAGTTAACAGATTCATCCTTGAGGAAGTCGAGGATGTCTTTGATATAGGGTTTGGCAGCCTCCCCCCGATTTACCAAGGCATAAGCCAGACTGGAACCAATAGTTTTGTTAACGGATTTATCTTTGAGGATGTCAGCGATGTCTTTAACGTAGGGTTTGGTAGCCTCCCCCAAATTTCCCAATGCCAGTGCTGCACCTCTACGAACTGAGGAATCAACGGATTTATCCTTGAGGATGTCAGCAATGTCTTTGACGTAGGGTTTGGCAGCCTCCCCCAGTTTTCCCAATGCCAGTGCTGCATAGTAACGAACATCTTTCTCAACGGATTTATCCTTGAGGATGTCGAGGATGTCTTTGACGTAAGGTTTGGCAGTCTCCCCCAAATTTCCCAATGCAAGTGCTGCATAGTAACGAACATCTTTCTCAACGGATTTATCCTTGAGGAAGTCGAGGATATCTTTGACATAGGGTTTGGCAGTCTCCCCCAAATTTCCCAATCCCTGTGCTGCAAGGGAACGAATATTATTGCTAACGGATTTATCCTTGAGGAAGTCGAGGATGTCTTTGACGTAGGGTTTGGCAGCCTCCCCCAGTTTTTCCAATGCCAATGCTGCACTGGTACGAACAGAGGAGTCAACGGATTTATCCTTGAGGATGTCAGCGATGTCTTTGACATAGGGTTTGGCAGCCTCCCTCAAATTTCCCAAGGCAAAAGCTGCACCGGAACGAACACGGTTGTCAACGGATTTATCCTGGAGGATGTCAACGATGTCTTTGACATAAGGTTTGGTAGCCTCCCCCAGTTTTCCCAATGCCTCTGCTGCATCGGAACGAACATCTTTATCAACGGATTTATCTTTGAGGATTTTGGCAGCTTTTTGAGCAATATTTTCTGGTTTCTCTACTAATTGCAAATTTTTTAGATCATATTCATTGAATTTATCAAAAGCAAGTTTTTTAACTTGGTCATTTCCATCATTAAGGGCGGCTACAATACCATTAATCTGCCATGCTTCCGGTTTAGGTTTGGGGGTTTCTTTGGCACTAACCCAAGGTAGGCAGAGGAGGAAAGAAAGGATAAATGCCAAAGGATAAAGGATAAAGCGAGAAGGCTTGCTATTATGGCGGAGATCTGTAAGCATAATTGGGGCAAGGTGGCAGATAGATTACACGCGGTTAACGGTATAATACGAAACTTACCAGGATTTTGAACTTTAAACCCTTCTTAGAAATAAAGCAGTTGTAAAGTTTCCGGCGATTATAAATCGCTACTACACAAGCAAAGTCCACCTTCGTGGACTAACACAAAATTAAAGTTTTTAAACCCACGCAGGTGGGTTTCGCCTGTGTAGCCGCGACTTCTAGTCGCTAGAGGTGTTAATTAATTTATACACAATCATATTCTGAATACAAGCATCTACACACAAGGTGATTAACACTGAATCCTTACGGTTTTCCAAGCCTATGGCAAAATTGATTAAAGTTGTCATCCAATTATTATTCCCAGCATGACCGTAACTATTCCTAATCTCCCTAGTCTTTACGAAGCCTTTTCCACAGAAGCCAAATGGCAAAAATTCTGGGAAGACAATCAAGTTTACAAAGCTGACCCCAACCACAAAGGCGAACCCTACTGCGTCGTTATTCCTCCACCTAACGTGACTGGCAGTTTGCACATGGGTCACGCCTTTGAAGGGGCTATCATTGACACCCTTGTCCGCTACCACCGCATGAAAGGACGGAATACCCTGTGGCTACCAGGAACTGACCACGCTAGTATTGCAGTCCAAACCATTTTAGAAAAGCAACTCAAAGCTGAAGGGAAAAGCCGTGATGATTTAGGGCGCGAAAAGTTCCTAGAACGGGCTTGGCAATGGAAAGCAGAATCCGGTGGCACAATTATTAATCAGTTAAAACGGTTAGGCGTATCTGTGGACTGGTCACGGGAACGCTTTACTTTAGATGAAGGTTTATCAAAAGCAGTTTTAGAAGCATTTATTCGCCTTCATGAAGAAGGATTAATTCATCGGAGTAACTATTTAGTCAATTGGTGTCCCGCTTCTGGTTCGGCGGTTTCCGATTTGGAAGTCGAACCCAAGGAAGTGAATGGGAATTTGTGGTATTTCCGTTATCCCCTCAGCGACGGTTCTGGTTTTCTGGAAGTAGCCACAACCCGCCCCGAAACCATGTTAGGTGATACGGGTGTGGCAGTTAATCCCACTGACGACAGATATAAACACCTAATTGGCAAAACTCTGACTTTACCAATTATGAACCGGGAAATCCCCATTATTGGTGATGAATTAGTAGACCCAACTTTCGGGACGGGTTGCGTAAAAGTGACTCCGGCACATGATCCCAATGATTTTGAAATGGGGAAACGTCATGATTTGCCGTTCATTAATATTATGAACAAGGACGGCACATTAAATGAAAATGCAGGAGATTTTCAAGGACAAGACCGCTTTGTGGCGCGGAAAAATGTAGTAGCCCGTTTAGAAACTGAAGGCGTTTTAGTCAAAGTTGAGGAATATAAACATACAGTACCTTATAGCGATCGCGGAAAAGTCCCTGTTGAACCCCTACTTTCTACCCAGTGGTTTGTAAAAATCCGTCCTCTGGCTGATGAAACCTTAGATTTCCTCGATAACCAAAATTCTCCAGAAATTGTTCCCCAACGTTGGCATAAAGTTTATCGGGATTGGTTAGTAAATCTGCGTGATTGGTGTATTTCTCGCCAGTTGTGGTGGGGTCATCAAATCCCCGTTTGGTATGCTGTCAGCGAAACTGAAGGAGAAATTACCGACTCCACCCCTTATTTTGTCGCTCGTAATCAAGAAGAAGCATTAGAAAAAGCTAAAGCGCAATTTGGAGAAGATGTTAAATTACTTCAAGACCCCGATGTTTTAGATACTTGGTTTTCTTCGGGATTGTGGCCATTTTCTACTTTAGGTTGGCCGGAAGAAACTGAAGATTTAGCGACATATTACCCCACAGCTACCCTCGTTACTGGCTTTGATATTATCTTTTTCTGGGTAGCCAGAATGACGATGATGGGAACACATTTTACTGGAAAAATGCCGTTTAAAACTGTGTATATTCATGGTTTAGTTCGAGATGAAAATAATAAGAAAATGTCCAAATCGGCAAATAATGGGATTGACCCTTTATTGTTGATTGCTAAATATGGAACGGATGCTTTACGCTATACCTTAATTAAGGAAGTAGCTGGGGCTGGTCAAGATATTCGCTTAGAATATGACCGCAAAAAAGATGAATCTATTTCTGTCGAAGCTTCTCGCAATTTTGCTAATAAGTTGTGGAATGCTGCCCGATTTGTCATGATGAATTTGGACGGACAAACTCCAGCCAAATTAGGTCAACCAGTTCCCACAGAATTAAGTGATAGATGGATTCTTTCCCGTTTTAACCAAGTTGTCAAACAAACCAATCATGACATTGGTAATTATGGTTTAGGAGAAGCAGCAAAGGGACTTTATGAATTTATTAGAGGTGATTTCTGTGATTGGTATATTGAATTAGTCAAATCCAGATTACAGCAAGATGCAGAACCTGTATCTCGCAAAGTTGCCCAACAAATTATTGCCTACATTTTAGAAGGGATTTTAAAATTACTCCATCCCTTTATGCCTCATATTACTGAGGAAATTTGGCAAACTCTCACCCAACAACCTGCGGAAAATCCCCAACTTTTACCTTTACAATCCTATCCTGAAGTAGATGAAAATCTCATTGATTCAGCTTTGGAAACCCAGTTTGATTTGTTAATTGACACAATTCGCACAATTCGTAATTTACGAGCAGAAGCAGATATTAAACCAGGGGTAAAAATTACTGCAAATTTACAAACTGAAAGCGAAAGTGAAAGATTTATCCTCACTGCTGGACAAGCTTATATTCAAGATTCAGCTAAAGTGGAAACTTTGACAATTACAGATCCTCATACTGTTGTGATTCCCGAAGAAATTGCTATAGTTCAAGATGGTAAATATTGGGGTGGAATTAAGATAATTGCTTTAACCGTTGTCGCACTTATCGCTTTGAAAGTAGCTGTATTTGTGGGTAACACTGCTTTAGATATTCCTGTGTTTGGAACTAGTTTTGAAATCATTGGTTTAGGTTATGTTGGTTGGTTTATTTTCCGCTATATACTCAATGCTGAAGCCAGACGAGAGTTATTCTCCAAATATTTTCCACCCAGTGAAATATCAATTGAACCAGAATTACCTGTAATAGCACCGCAGGAAAAAGAAAATTCTATTGCTGGTGTTGTCGGCACTGTACAGGTAGTAATCCCTTTAAAAGGAGTTGTGGATATTGAGTCTGTGCGGGTAAAGCTAGAAAAGAGTTTACAAAAAGCCGAAGCGGAAGCAGAATCTTTAAATATAAGATTAAGTAATTCTAAGTTTGTAGATAAAGCTCCTGTAGATGTAGTTGAGAGTGCTAGGGTTACTTTAGCAGAGGTACAAAAACAAGCGGAAATTTTACGCGACCGTCTGCGAAGTTTAGTATAAGCATCATAGGGGATAGGTTGGGTGTTTATACCAAGTTAGCGTGAAGCTGTATAGAATTAAATATCAAGTATAATTGAACGCAGATAAACGCAAATAAACGCGGATAAAGATGTGTGAATTAATAGATTTTAGGATTCTGTACAGCCTTAGAGGTTGTCTAAAAAGTGATCTCAGGTATGATTGCTTACCCCCCTTAGTCCCCCCACCTTTGCGACGGGGAGGTTTAGGGAGGGGTAAAACAATATTTGATACACCATGAGAGACTTGTTCATTCATCCTCTTACATAAAATTGGTATTACTTGATTCTCTAAGTATTAAATTAATAGTGAATTAAATTATGTTATATCTTGCCCAAGTACATAAAAATGATTTTTTAGATCAGTATGAGTTACGTTTATTAGCACGACAAGAATCACAAAACTTTTGGTTAACGATTTCCGATAGCGATCGCGTAATATTAGAAATAGAAACATTAATTTTCTTAGGAAAAGTAAATACTATAAGTAATAATTTATTAGTATTAGTTGAACTGTCTACTATAGGTAAAATTGAAACAGTTGAAGATGCTACTGACTGGGTAATTAATCTGGTCAAAACCTATCTTTCTACAGGTGTTACTGCTGAATTTCTCAAGCAAGAGACAGAAAAAATTGAGAATTGGCAGCAAAATTTAACTTTGCAAAATCAAGATTTAGCCCGTCGGAGTTTGGAATTAGAAGCCCGTCGGGAACAAATTGAGGCTTTAGAAGAAAGTCTCAAACGTGACAGAAATGGTCGTGAATAAATTGAATGTGCGTATCCTAGAACCCTTGTAGAGACGTTCCATGGGTAGGGATTCTCGGCTCTACATTCTTTTTTTGAGCTGTCTAATAAATACCAGAGATTTTGCATGAATTTTTACCCCCTCAAAAGACACAAAATTAACACACTAGTACCGCAAGGCGGAAGTCAAAAGTCAAAAGTCAAAAGTCAAAAGTAATACTGAGCAAGCTTTTTGGCGATTGAGAATGGTTGATTTATTTACGCCGTGTTGTACTAGACAGAGCCTTAGTACCTGCGTTCCCAGGTTCTACCTGGGAACGAGTGAAGAATAAATACGAATTAATCTTTAATTAAGCTTTCCAACATCATTTGTAAATCCTGCGTTAACTCACTAACACCCTGACGCAAAGCTTGTTTATTCCCCTGACAATTTTCCCATCTTTCATTAATATTAATCGGTTCACCGACAAAAATCATTGCCTGTTTTAAACCTAAACGCGGCCTTCCTGGTAAGGTAGAATCCTGAATGCGAGACAACATATCAAACATTAATAATATTGTTTCTGCAAATCTTTCTGGTGTGGGTTTTTCAAGAATATAATTAGAAGTAACTGCCACAAAACTTTCCGCAATTCTCATATGCTGCATTTTCAAATCTGCTTCTTGGGCTACCCAATCAGCTAGACCACGTTTGAAGGGTGGTAAACTTTGAATATCGGCAATATCATCTCGATAAATATAATTCCAACCAGCATCTTCTAAACGCCGACATCTATCAATAAAATTACCGTGTGACTGCACATTAAAATATTTTTCCGTAATTTTTAAAGCCGTATCCATTAACCGATGTAATCTAGTAATTAATATCTCATTTATCGGAATTTCTAAAGTGATAATTTCTGGCAATTCTTGATGATAGAAACGCCGATAAAATTCTTCCATTTCCGAAATTAGATATTCAGCTAAACGCAAAACCCGCTGATAGAGAATTCCTTCTCGTTCCTTACCATTTGCATTAATTTCTGTCACAGGTAAACCGCTATCAGCTTCTAATTTAGATAATAGCCAATCTATTTTTTGCCACGGGGGGTTAACGTAACTATATTTAATACCAATAGGAATAATAAAAACCTGTTCTTCACGGTTAGCCTTTTTTAGATCTTCCACACACCAAAAACCCAATTGTGCTACACCTGGTTCTAAGGAACTGACTATACTACTATGTCCATTTGTACCACCTTCAGGAGCGATCGCTATCGGCATTTCAGCATTGGCAAATAATTCTCGTGCCATTTGAATGGCGTTTTTATCTACGCGTTTTCCCCTGCGAACAGGTACACCACCAAGTCGGGAAAATAACCATCCTAACCAATTTCCTGCCCATAAAGTCATCCCCCGTTCATACATAAAATGACTGTGAACTGGGTATTTGATATTAATACCTTTTTCCCTTGCCACTTTCGGGACAATCCGTGATAACAGATATAACATAGACAGAGGATCTTCTACCTCTGGGTGACGGAAAGCGATTAAAAATCGGACTTTCCCTGCTTGAAATTCGTGGTATAATTTGGCTAAGATTTCCGCGTTTTTAGCTTCAATATTGACAATACCCGCAGGTAGCCAAGGTCTAGTTCTCACCCGCAAAATAAAAGGCAAAACCCAAGATATAATTTTAACAACAAAGGGATTATGACGTTGAGGAATAAATTTCAGCGGTGGTTGGCTGGAATGAATAGATTTAGGCAAGTTGTTCTCCTGTGGTATGGTAAAAAAGGCTAAAATTGAAAAATCGCTGCTAATTTAATTATCATATTGAATAATAACTAGATATGAACACACCACCAGACCAGCGAAAATTTGCCCCCGCAACCCAGCGCAACCGCGAACCTATTTTAGAGGTGCTGTTGCAAGTATTGCCTCGACATGGGACTATTTTAGAAATAGCCAGCGGTACAGGTGAACACGCTACATTTTTTTCCTATCACCTAGTACCTAGACAATGGCTACCTTCTGACCCAAACCCAGAACTGCGTGCTAGTATCAGCGCGTGGGCTGAGTTTTTCCCCTGTGATGTTCTTCAACCACCCATAGATATAGATGCTAGTTCGGCAATTTGGGCTGTAGAAACAGAGCCATTACCAGAACTACCCATTTCTGCTATTGTCAATATTAACATGATTCATATTTCCCCTTGGTCAGCCTGTTTAGGACTAATGGCAGGCGCGGGGCGGATTCTGCCACCTGGTGGTATACTTTATTTGTATGGTCCATACAAACAAAATGGAGAACATACTGCACCTAGTAACGCTGCTTTTGATGAGTCTTTACAAGCAGAAAATCCAGATTGGGGAGTGCGTAATTTGGAAGATGTTATTATAGCCGCAGCAGTGGAAAACCTGACTTTGCAAGAAACTCACCCTATGCCAGCAAATAACCTGTCGCTAATATTTAAACATAATTAATAGATGAATTGTATCTTAATTGTCTGAATCAGGATATCCAGGATTTGAGGATTTACAGGATTTTACTTTGAAGTATGACGTTTTGACGTATTAATTTGATGATCTATTCTGAAAGTGCGAGAGTGAATATATAACTACTGGAAAATTGTAAATCATAGAATATCCAAAAAATCTCAACATCAGAAAAATTCTTACATCCAAAAAATCCTCAACGCAAACTAACATCCTGTAAATCCTTAAATTTTGGACATCCTGATTCTGACAAACTATTATTATTAATTTACCAAGACCATGAAACCATATCATCTGATTGTTGTTGCTGCACTGTCGTAAAAAACCTACACCCGTCAGGGGTTGGGGTTATTGTACCTCACTCCTGCTATATGTTCTCAATTTTATATTCAATAATATGAGTTGAGCTAATCCATTCCCCTTTGTTGCTATAGCTACGAATTAAGCGTTGACGTTCATTTTCTCTAACTAACCAACCGGCTTCCACAAAAAAAGGTTTTCTCAGTTGCAATTGTAAAGGAACATTACTAGAAGTTCCATCAGGTAATAACAAAATTTGTCGAGAAATTCCTTCTGTTTCCGAAATGATTTTATTTCCTTCTATTCTGGCTTGTGCAGTAATAATTTGCGATTGAAAAGATAACTTTTGTTCTAAATAGCCATCACCTATTTTTTGAATTTCTAAATAAGTAGGAAATACTTCCGATTGTCTTAAGTCCGAGTAAACTGTATGAGCTTGTCCTTGCCAAGTACCAATTAACTGTTCTACAGTCAGTTGGGGACGTTCGTAAGCATCTGTAGAACTGCGAAATTCCCTAATCAGAGTTAAATTAATAAAGTTGCCTTGTTGATCATATAATTGTACTAAACGCAACCGCCGATCATCAGCCACAAAGCCATATTCAGCTCCAAATTCAGAAAAAGGTGCTAATTGCAATGTTCCTTTAGAAAAAGCTCCTGTGGCAAAAAAGATATTCTCTTTTCCTAAATAACGATATTCCTGTTGATAATCCTGAATGGGAGGAGTATCATAATTACTAGAATCAAAACGACGTAATCTAAAAAGTACAGCTTGATGATTATCAAACCCTTCTAAATTTAAAATGCTAGGAGTAGAATTTAATATTTCACCGTCACGGGAAATTTTAGTAAATGAACCACGCCATTCACCTAAATTCTTAAGAAAGTTTTCCCAGTTGCTTGCCATAATTTAATGTTTAATTTAAATAGTTTATTTTAGTTAAATACTGGCTGAAAATCAAGGTTAATGATGTGTAAGTGATAATTTAACCAATATTATCCGCTCTGTTACTAGTACAGTATGGCATAAGTTAATGAATCATTCCGAATTTGTGAAAAGCTTATGCTGTATTCATTCTAAATTCTAAATTCCGAGAAAGAGCTACTAGTTGCTTCTTAGCCAGTATCTGTTAAGATTAATGAAGAATTAATAATTTTTTACAGCAATACTTTGGAGAGTGTAATGTTTATTAGTGAATTATCGCCCCTATTTCAAGAACTTGCCCAGCATCCAGTTTCATTTCTGGGTGGATTTGTTTCTGGTGTCCTCCGACTCAACCTCACCGAAGATCCTGTCAAAAGTTGGCTCAATAAAAAAGGTTGTGGAAATAGCTCTGGCAACCTGAGTACAGGAGTGCAAAACGGCAAAGCCAATGGACCGCAACAAATCACAATTGACTAAATAACGCAAGTTGTTAGTTATCTACAATTTATGCTGGTAATGGGTAATGCGTAAAGTTCTTACCTGTTACCTATTACTTGTACAGTAAGTTAATAGAACTTACGCATTGATAAAGAACATTAAGTATGTATAGCTAGTAAAAACCACATATATCGTAGGGGTAAAGCAAAAGCTAAACCCCTACCCCACGCTTGACATATCAGTAATACTAGAATTAGTTGCAGCTTGAAATAAGATATTTTGGTGAAGGTATATCATGATGGGCTTGTACAGTGCGTAAGTCTTAGTTAACTAAAATTTACCAAAAAATCGAGATTTAATTGGGGATATATCATAGAATAATGGCAGACTCAAAAATTCCTATTAACTTCAGCAGTTATAAAGAAATAATTAAGAGTCCTATTATCTATCGCTGTGATCATTCTGAAGTTAGAGCAAAGGAACAGAATGGAATGAGAGTGATGCAGATAAATTTGTCAGATTGGCTCATCCGAAAGTCTGATATTTAGGCAATCACAAATCATATTCTGTGATAAAACTGCACGATAAACCGTAAAATTTGCTATTGTGCCAGTTAATATTGCAGTCTGTCGGTGCAACTAGCCAAAGTGACCAAAAACTTGTTGAGCAAGGATATTGCCAGAGACTTGTTTTGATGATAGGGTAAGTTGAGTTTGTGTTTTTAAGAAAAAACCCCCAGTGGAAGTTAGCCAGCTAGGGGAGTTTAGTTATCAGGGTGCATCTACCAATTAAATGTTCTCCAGTGCATAACGATCCTCCGGATAAATTTATTTTTAACAAGTTTGTTTTGAGTTCGGGAGTTAACTACCCGGAGGTTTTTAGCGACAGCGGGAAAAGAAAAAACCCCCAGAGGTGTTAGCCAGCTAGGGGAAGTTAGTTATCAGGGTGCATCTACTTATTAACTGTTCATTGTTTTTAACTTATGCTCCGGAAAAAATTACCTGCTTATTGCTGTTTTTCACATACGGAAAAAATTCCTGTGGCTGGTAGCTGGGTAGGGGAGTTAATTGTTAGGATCTCATCTACTTAATAGTTTATATACAAATAATCGTAAACGTTCTTGGCAACCAAGAGCGTTTTTTATTTGCCAGAATAAAAAAAGAAAACCCCTAGTGAGTTTTAGCCAACTAGGGGAATTGAAGATCAAGGTGCATCTACCAATAAACAGTTCTCCACGGGGATCAAGCAATCCGGATAAAGTAGTAGCAGCCGTTCTATAAAACTTACCCAAAATTACCAAAGTCTAGACACATCTGGACAGCGATAATTTTGGTGTTTATTTCCTGTTTAATCACGGTCTTAGAATGACTCCTAAGAGGTTTGTCCGCTCCACAGGCAATCTCGGTAG
>JANMEE010000155.1:0-3724 GCA_031376645.1 Dolichospermum sp. OTE_75_concoct_329_sub
TGGGTTGTTTTGTTACCAATCATACATTCCTTCTCCGTTTTCCTCCCTTGTCACCTTGTCTGCCTTGTCCCCCAAGTCTTGTTCTCAAGACAATGTAAAAAACCTACACTTGTCAGGGGGGTTGGGGGTGGGGTTCTTGTACCTCATAACACAAAGGAAGTGCTGTAAACAGACCTGTAAAAGTTATTAATGATGCCGATATGCAGGGATTAGGGGCTATTTCTGGTAAAGGTGTGGAATTGGTAATTACCTTGGGTACAGGTTTTGGTTCAGCATTATTTGTAGATGGGAAATTAGTCCCAAACATGGAAATGGGACATCATCCATTTCGCAAAGGAGAAACCTATGAAAAACAGTTAGGAAGGGCTGCATTAGACAAAATTGGTGAGAAAAAATGGAATAAACGATTACAAAAAGCGATCGCATCTTTGCAACATTTATTTAACTATGATTATCTTTACATTGGTGGTGGTGAAGCAGTAAGAATAAACATGAATCTGCCCTTAAATGTAAAATTAATTCCCAATATCACCGGTTTGTTGGGTGGTATTGCTTTGTGGAAAGATTAGGCAAAATTTAAAATAATGATGATTGCCTGATAATAAAATATTTAAGGCAATCATTTACCAAGAAGTTAAAAAGTTCCATCCTTCTTTTTCTTCTCCTTCCTGTTCCAATGTGTTGACATTTTCTCCTTGAAGTACATGATTATATTCTCCTGAATCAAACCATTTTAATAGTTCACTAGTTCGCATAATTGACCAGGAAAGATGAGATTCAGAATAACTTAATATTTTTGTAAATTGATCTAAATTATCAAAACTATTCAATGTAAATTCACGCGACTGAATTAGGAAATCTTCAATAACATCATTAGTCAAATATTCTTCTGGTAAACCAGCAAGTTTCATGAGTGCAGTAGTTGCCACATCAATATTCTGACAAGCTAATAAACCAGCCCTATCAGCAGTGAATTTTGCCATCATTACCCAGTTATATAATGCTAATTTTAGTCCTCCAGCGATTAATCCTCCTAATCCTAGCGTGGTACTACTTAACCACATTTTTAAGGTTGGCATAACAAGAGAAATCTGATAATAAATTATATGCTGGCTTTTAATGCGACCAATTTCACATCCAAAAATAAACAGAAATTCATCATAATTTAACCATTCCATTGTCTCAATATTAATGCCAATAATAGATTTTTCTACTCCAGTAACATAGGTTTTAATATGTCCTGTACCTCGAAATAAATATAATTCGGGAATAGCTGTCAAGTCAAGAATCTGACAAGCTTCTAGCAATGGTTGATACAATTGAGGAAAATTCCGGGATGTGACTTTAATTTCACTCCCAATAGTTTGCAATCTCAATAAACGATCAATACCGTATTCGTTCACTTTTTTGAGCAAAGGAGAAATACCAGGCATACTTTGTAAAGAAGCTAAGGCTTTCCGATCAAAAGGGTGTTCTTAGGCTTGTGAACTGAGTCCAGTTAATATTTTTTTCGTCATGGTTAGTGAATTTGGTAAATACAATTAAATTATATTTTTTGGCTCTCTTAGAGAAGATAAATATATTTACATATAGCTATTCTTCAATTAACCAATCGCGCTGTATACCTTGT
Organism: Dolichospermum sp. OTE_75_concoct_329_sub; assembly: GCA_031376645.1. Taxonomy (GTDB): domain Bacteria; phylum Cyanobacteriota; class Cyanobacteriia; order Cyanobacteriales; family Nostocaceae; genus Dolichospermum. Next base: position 1,631 of record JANMEE010000155.1, read on the forward strand.
TCAATTCCTCCAACCCAGTCCATTGTTAAATGCTTCCGCACTTTATAAAATAAATGTTGAACTACAGTTGGATTAAGAGGATTTTTTACATAATTTTCTTCATACCTAAATTCTCTATCAGTATTTTTCTGCTGACGTAGTACATAGGGCTTGCTGCAAGAATGTAAAAGCATTGCCAGATAAAGGTTTACAGGTTTTTTTATCAAATAAGTGCAAGACTATTGAGCGATGATGTTTAAAACCCTTGCATTTTCACCAAAAATAACCGCGTACATTTGAAAACTAACTCCCCAACCCTTTATTTTTCAATCCCTGTGACGTTGCGTTTTGTAAAATGGCTGAAACTCAATCAGAATCTCGCGTTGAGACAACTTTACATACCGTTACATACCTTTAAAATTTTCCATTTACCTACTTAACATAACTGATAACTGTTGAATAAATTCATCCTTATTGTCACATCATATTTAGCACAAAGCTCTAAACTTAAAAGCCTTTTTTACTTCTTTATCTCGACAAATTTAGTTTATTTAGTTCCAACTTCATTACCAACTGTTGATAAATCACATCTAATCATACGGGAATTACAGATTTACCTTCATCCAGGGATGCAATAGCGAAGCTCTCCGTAGGAATTGCTATCTTACCAACTTGCGTGCTAACTCCTGATAAATAACATCTAACCACACGGGAATCACAGATTTACCTTCATCCAGGAATGCGATTGCTCTTTCCCTATCAAACTCTACAAGAGAAAGGGAATCATCCTGTGCTGATAACAACAACATAAACCGCTTACCCTGACCTGAAATAAACAACTCCGGTTCTTGTTCCTTCAGCGTTTTGAGAGTTTGAGAAGCAATATCAAAACTAATACCCGTAGATAACCAATATACCATAGCCGCCAGTTCTACCAAATTAGACTTTGAGTAATAAATACTGCGGCCAGTTCCCGTCTCACTAATTACAGGCACAACAATTCCCTTCTCTCGCCAATACTGTATTTGGCGAAGGGTACAACCTGCAAATTGAGCCGCTTCCTTACTTGTGAAAAAAGTTTCTTGCATAAAAAACATTTTACAGAAAACCACCACAATACAAATATGTTAGTATTAAACAGATATGTTTATTAGGTATGAGCCAAATTACCGTTCAGTGTCGTTTAGTAGCTAGTGAATCTACTTGTCAACAAATATGGCTGTTGATGGCAGAGAAAAACACGCCGTTAATTAACGAATTACTGATGCAAATTAGTAAACATCCAGAATTTGAAACATGGCGAAAACAAGGTAAACACCCTACTGGGATTGTCAAAGAACTGTGTGAACCCTTGAAAAGTGATCCGCGTTTCATTGGACAACCAGCAAGGTTTTACACCAGTGCAATTGCATCGGTAAACTATATTTATAAATCCTGTTTTGCACTAATGAAGCGTTCTTAGTCTCAACTAGACGGCAAAATTTGCTGGTTAGAAATGCTTAATAGTGATGCTGAATTGGTAGAACACAGTGGAGTAACGTTAGATATTCTTCGTGTTAAATCTGCTGAAATTTTGGCTCAATTTGCTCCACCAGATACCAATGGAGATACACCAACTAAAGGTAAAAAATCTCAAAAGGGGAAAAAATCTCAAAATTCAGATAGCGAACGTAATTTATCAAAAAACTTATTTGAGACTTACGGAAATACAGAAGATTATGTAACTCGTTGTGCTATTAGTTATTTACTCAAAAATGGCTGTAAAATTAGCGATAAAGAAGAAAACCCCGAAAAATTTGCTCAACGCCGCCGTAAATTAGAAATCTAAATTCAACGCCTTACAGAAAAGTTAGCAGCTCGAATCCCTAAAGGACTAGATTTAACAGATACTCAATGGTTAGAAACTCTTTTCACCGCTACTTAGACTGTTCCTGAAAATGAAACAGAGGCGAAATTTTGGCAAAATAGTCTTTTAAGAAAATCTAGTAAGGCCAGCAGTTGGATTTGAACCTACGAATAAGCCTAAAACCTTGATTATAGCGTTATTGCTCATTCTCTCAACTGAACCTTGAAAATTGAATGAGCGAAAAATGAGCGAAAATACAGAAATTGGTG
>JANMEE010000222.1:0-38058 GCA_031376645.1 Dolichospermum sp. OTE_75_concoct_329_sub
CGGAGTTTTAGGAGTCAGGAGTCAGGAGTCAGGAGTCAGGAGTCAGGAGTCAGGAGTCAGGAGTCAGGAGTCAGGAGTCAGGAGTCAGGAGTCAGGAGTCAGAAGAGCAATGACTAATGACTAATAACTAATGACTAATAACTAATGACTAATAACTAATGACTAATAACTAATGACTAATAACTAATGACTAATGACCAGTTGCTTTTGGCTTAATAACTGGCTTAGGAGTGGGGGGTTTAGGTATGGGTTTGGTGATGACTGTTGAATCACCCCCTATCTTTTTAATAGGACGTGGGGCTTCTCCATTGCGTCTGGGGGGGAATGGTCTTCTATCACCACCACTACCACCACCACGAGGCGCTCCTTTAAAGGGTGGTTTGCGTTTTTTGGGTAAATCGGCGATCGCTTCGGCATTAACTACTACTAATGCGTCATCTTCTCGTTTAACATTGAAGTCCCAGAATTTACCCACAGCTTTTGTGGTTAATACTCCCTTGAGTTTCAACTTAAAATATTTAGCTTTGTCAGTAGGTTTACGGGGAGCTTGTTTGATTTTTACCACCAAACTCCTTTCGTCAAAAGACTGGTAAACTACCTCACCACGCACAGAAAAGCCACCATCAGGGACTGCTGACGAGGGTTTCAGGTGAATAGCTAACGCCACACTACCACTATCAGAAACTACTGTCGAATCTGGGTTGTCTTCATCTAGGTCATATTTTGCTAGATTTTCAGGTTCCCAAACGCCGACAATTTGCAGGTGCAATGCGTCGTTTTCTTGTCTAGTGCGGGGATAAACTACCCATAGATGTTCTTTTTCTAGGTCTAAGTGATTTTTGACTAAACTCATAATCCGACCTAAGAGGACGGCATTAAGTTCAACCCCATCTTTTGTGATTAGTGTTCCTTGGGTGAACTGTTCATCACTGGCATGGTAACATCCCCGAATTAACCCAATAGCTCGGTACTGAGTCGGTTCGCTGGGAGGTGGAATTGGTTGTTCTCGATTAGCCAAATGCCCATTAGATTCAGGCTTGCTAGAGTCAGTAGAGTGAGTGAGAGAATTTTCCAGTTTAGATGATTGGTCTGCTAATGTATTAGCATTAACAGCGGGTTCAATCTCTTTTATCCCTTGGTTAGAGGCTGTGAAATTTGCAGATTCAGAAGACGGCATCAGGTCGGAATTCATAAAAACTCCTTGCGGCACAAAACATACCCCATTGTGGGATTTAATAAAGACAAAGGAAAAGAGCAACTATGTAGCTAAATCAAAGGATATTTCCTTTTATGTAGCCACTCGTTTGATGCTCTGTACAAAAATGAACACCGAAACAGGGAACACCGAAACACCGAAGTAACACAAAAGAGGGATTTAGACCCCACCTGAAATACTCCACTTATAGAAGTCGGGGTCTCTTACTCTCAATTCACCGAACAGGAAATAGGAAAAACTGTTTCGGTGTTTCCTGGTCTGGTGTTTCTTTCTTCGATGAAGACGCTAAATCTGAAATTTACACACTAAAGGCGTAATTTAGCAGTTTTAATCCAGTTATGGCATTTGCCACGCTTCGCTATCGGAAGCATAGCATAGCGATAATTCTGACGGATCTTCCTAAAGTCATCACTTACTTTAGCAGGATAGATATTTATTTGTTATAAAATTCACAGACAAATGACCGTATTCCGCAAAGTTTTGGAAATTTTTAACTTTGCAATTAATTTCATTACCATTTAGGAGCAGAATAATATTGTGTCTGAATCGCGTAATCGCTGGATAGTTCGAGTAGTGTTAGCTTTTGCTGTTGTGGCTTTTTTAGGGGTTTCTATTATACCTATCCTGACAGCGATTAATAAACCAGAATCATCTCCACAAAATCAGCCCGCTGGTGATAATAAATTATCTTCATCTGCACAAAAGTCAAAACTGGAAGATCAAGTTCGGGGTTATGAATTAGTTTTACAAAAAGATGCAGAAAATCAAACTGCACTCAAGGGGCTTTTACAAGCACGTCTAGAGTTATTGAGTCAAAAAAGCCGAGGAGAAGTTAAACCAGCGGATATTCAAGCTGTAATTGAACCTTTGGAAAAACTTGCTAAACTCAATCCCCAACAGTCAGAGTATGGGGTTTTACTGGCACAAGCTAAACAACAAATTGGCGACAAGGAGGGGGCTGCTCAAACTTACCGAACTATTTTAACTACAAAACCTGGTGATTTGAAGGCTTTACAGGGGATGGTGAATTTGCAATTAAGCGAAAAGCGTCCAGAAGCTGCTATTGGCTTATTACAAGAAAGTCTAGCTGCTGCTAACCAAGCTAATACTATTCAGCCGGGAAGTGTGGATGTTGTTGCTGTTCAAGTGCTTTTGGGTAGTGTCTACGCTTTTGCGAAAAATGATACTCAAGCTATTTATGCTTATGATCAAGCGATTAAGAAAGATGCTCAAGATTTTCGCCCCGTTTTAGCAAAGGCTATGCTGTTTAAGCAACAGGGCAAGCTTGATGAAGCAAAACCTTTGTTTGATAGTGCCACAGCTTTAGCACCGGCTCAGTATAAGGACGAAATTAATAAGGCAGCATCAGTTTCTGAACCTACTCCTACTTCTTCACCGACAGCTACTCCATAAGGGGTTGGGAGATAGGGGACAGGGAGAAAGAATTCAACATCAATGATTTGTATACTAAACGCGGTTAAAACATAGACTTTTAGAGAATTACGAAAAACCTAGATGTGTAGGGTTTTAGCAGTGCTAAAACCCTACCTATAGAATCAAATAATTAAACCGTGTTGAGTATATCTGGATTTTTTGAAATGGTGTAAAAAGGCTGCCATCTGGCATAGTTGTATTGTTAAAGATTACTTCTCCAATCCAACAACTATGCCAATTCTTAACATCTAGCAGGACAGCATTCGTTCTTTTGAATTTAACTCACTATCTTCACATGGTCAGAGTACAAGGGGCTTTTTGTATCTTAGGTAGGATGACTATTCGTTAAACATCCATCTATCAGCTAGAAACTTCCAACCTAGACGTTTAACTTCTTCAGAAGTCATCACATAAACGTATATATTGGGTGACGCATTCTGTTGTTTAAATTGATAGCCAGTTTTAAGAATCATAGGATTAATTTGACTGGCTAAAATTAAAGGATCATCTGGTGGTCCATCAGGGATGAGTGAATACTGATCACCATTCAAAATAAATGATATAGTTCCTGGACTTACTTCTTGGATATTTTGAGGTAGAAAAGCACCGCGAGATATTGCTGATAGCTTTTGAAGTGTTTCTACAAGGTATTCAAAGTTGTATGGAGGAGGATCTTCGGCATAAAGAATATCGGTTGCTGCTATCAAAACCCGTTTCTTATCCAATTGTAAAAGTAATCCATCCAATCCTGGTATGAAAAGCTTGGAGATGTCTCTTCCTGTTTCTGCTTGTCGCAAACTGATCATCTCATCAGCTAGTTCTTCATTTGATAAACCAATGTACTCTTCAAAAAAACCAAAATCTTGATAAAATCTGGTTTTTTCTATTAACCACTCTCGCGTATACATAATGACAACCTGCACTTGAGGAATATTGAATTTATTTTCCTTCTATGGCCGCGACTATCCCAAAGATGATAAACAGAAAGCCCCCCACAAAGGTAATTTGCCGTTCGGAAATTTTACCTGCAATTAATCTACCACCAATGACAGCGATCGCAGCACAAATTGCGTGTCCTAATATTGCTCCCAGTGTCACACCAATGGGGTTATTTCCGGCTGCTAGGGCAATCGTAGCTATTTGTGTGCGATCGCCCCATTCTGCTATAAATGTTAATACAAAAGATTTTAGTAAAATTGACCAAACTGTTTTTTGCTGGGAATTATCTAAATCTGCTTTTTCTACTGCCTCTTGTGCCTCATCTACTACTTCTTCAGTAGCGGATACAGCCATTTTATTGGCATCATAAATTAACTTTAAACCAAAGGCAATAAACAAAACTATTTCCGCATAATGAATATAACTTTTTGGTAATAAAGATACTACCTGTCCAAACATTACAGATAAGATAGTCATAGCTGCTAAAGCTGCTACCACACCTGTAAATACCAAGCGCCGTGGGTGGTGCATGGACAAAATTACAGCAATAAAAAACGTTTTATCACCTAGTTCGGAAATGGTAATTAGTAATAAACCTGCGGTAAAAGCTGTTAACACTCTCTCAAACTCCTAAAGGATTTTTTTCCTGTGTGGAGTATCAATGAGAGTTATCACAACTTCACTGAACTCCACACGTTTAAATGTGTAGTCAGTGAAGGTCTCGCTATCAAATACTTTATTTATTCGCTATCTAAACCAGGTTCATCACCAGTATGTTGACTTAGATATACTGAACAGAAATTTTTGATTTCCTGTCAGCAGCTACTCCCCTTCTATATAGTTATGTATAATACTCTTTCTGCGGGCAGAAGTCAAGCCTTTTGGTAATTAAAAACCCCTAATTTCAATTTTTAATTGGACAAGACTTACGCACAAGTAAAGAAAAAATGAACCACGAAGACACGAAGGACACGAAGAAAGAAGATTTTAAGAGAAATTTTGCGTAAGTCCTGATTTTTCTATAAAGTTACATTGCTTTAGTTGCTGCTTTAAATAATTGAGTAGCAGTATTTCCACCACCTAATGTACCTCACATTGCTGGGCAAAAAGAAGCTAGTACGGCAGCAGGAGGGAAAAATACAGTAGCTATTCCATCAATTGAGTAACATACTATAGCACCACCAATTAAACTTCCAGCCATATTTATGACTCCATCAATGAATGGATTGGACGAATCTTGCTTTTCGCTATAACTGTCTTTTTTGGAAGGGTTATCAATTGTAACTGAATTACCATTACCGTAAATGTTATTTATAACACCATAATTATTAAAATAAGAGTTGGTATCAGCAGATTCTGCATAAGCTGGGTTGACAACTACTGTAACAGCAATAGCAAAGGCGATGATAGATGCAATCAAGCTACGAAACATTTTAATCTTGTCTCAAAACGATAAATCTATATTACTAAGGATAGTTAAATTTTTGAAAGTTGAATGTGACACTTTTAAAATAGACCTTTTAAGTAAAAACCGTTTAAGTGTCAATACTCATCAATCCACAGCTAAAATTTTATAATAACTTCAATATAATCAGTTCTTACGTTGTTTTTATGCAGAATTAATACTAAGATGCCAGTATTCGGCGATTAGAAATCGCTACTACACAAACAAAGTCCACCTTCGTGGACTAATCATTAAGTGTTTTAAACCCACGTAGGTGGGTTTGGTCTGTGTAGCCGCGATTTCTAATCGCTTGGGTTTATTATTAATTCCTAATTTGAGATTATGACCTATTTAGAAACCGCTGCCAAATTTTACAGCCAAGTTGCTCAAACACCAGAAATAGGATTGTGCTGTGTTCAAAGTACACCTTTACAATTACCAGGGCTGAAAATTCCTTTAGCTATGCAGGAGATGAACTATGGTTGTGGAACTACTGTGCATCACAATGAACTTACTAATGAACCTACAGTTTTATATGTTGGTGTTGGTGGTGGTTTAGAAGCTTTGCAATTTGCTTATTTTTCTCGTCGTCCTGGTGCAGTGATTGCTGTTGAACCAGTGGAAGCCATGCGAGAAGCTGCAACGCGTAATTTGCAAATTGCTGCACAAGAAAACCCTTGGTTTGATCCTAGTTTTGTGGAAATTCGTCCAGGAGATGCTTTTGATTTACCTATTGCTGATGCTTCAGTTGATATAGTCGCGCAAAATTGCCTTTTCAATATTTTTGAACCGACAGATTTAACTCTAGCTTTAAAAGAAGCATATCGGGTATTGAAACCAGGTGGACGTTTGCAAATGAGTGACCCAATTGCTACAAGTCCTATTCCTGCACATTTACAACAAAATGAACATTTACGCGCCCTCTGTTTGTCCGGTGCTATTACATTTCAAGAATATACTCAACTGATTATTAATGCTGGTTTTGGACAAATTGAAATTCGCGCTCGTCGTCCTTATCGCTTATTAGATAAACATACTTATAAACTCACAGAAAATCTGCTTTTAGAAAGTCTAGATTCTGTGGCTTTTAAAGTAGAAATTCCTCCAGATGGTGCTTGTATTTTTACTGGTAAAACAGCGATTTATGCAGGTAAAGAAGAATTTTTTGATGATCAAGCTGGACATATTTTGCAACGTGGTATTCCTGCGGCAGTTTGTGATAAAACAGCGGTTAATTTAGCAAATGCTAATCCTGAAGAAATCATAATTACTGATTCTACATGGTATTATGATGGTGGGGGATGTTGTTAAATATAAAAATATAGATCCCCGACTTCTTCAAGAAGTCGGGGATCTGGGGGAGTTAATCATGAAAATAGAAACAATTACACCTTTTTATCAGCAGCTAAATTCACCATTAATAAAAAAGCAAATCAATGTTTTACAAATTAATTTAGGAAAGCGTTGTAATCTAGCTTGTAATCATTGCCATGTGGAAGCTAGTCCCAAAAGAACTGAGGAAATAACACCGGAAATTTGTCAACAGTTAATTACTTTAATTGAAAGATTTCCGCAAATCAAAATTGTTGATTTAACTGGTGGCGCTCCAGAAATGAATTATGGTTTTAAGTCTCTGGTACAAGCTGCTAGAAAATCAGGTAAACAGGTAATTGTGAGATCAAATTTAACAATTTATTTTGTGGCTGGATTTGAGGATTTACCAGATTTTTTTGCTGAACATCAAGTTAAAATTGTTGCTTCTCTTCCCTGTTATTTAGCCGATAATGTGGATAAAATGCGAGGAGATGGTGTTTTTGATCAATCAATCAAAGCTTTACAATGGTTGAATAAAATTGGTTATGGACAAAACCCAAACTTAATTTTAGATTTGGTGTATAATCCGCAATTACCAAATAGTGCAGATTTTTCTCTAACTCCTGAACAGCAAAATTTAGAGAGGGCTTATAAAACCTTTTTGATGGAAAAATTTGATATTCGATTTAATCATCTTTTCACAATTACTAATATCCCTGTAGGGAGAACAAAGTTTCATTTAGAAAGAAAACAGCTTTATTCTAGCTATTTGCATTTTTTAGAGTCTCATTTTAATGCCAAAATAATTGATGGTTTAATGTGTCTTGAGCAACTTTCCGTTGATTATTTAGGGAATATTTATGATTGTGACTTTAATCAAATGATGAATTTATCTGCAAAAACTAGCAATGGTGAAAATTTGACGGTAAGTAAATTGTTGGAAATTGGTAATTTAGATTTAATTAATGAAATCCAAACTGCTGAATATTGTTATGGTTGTACTGCGGGGGCAGGTTCTAGTTGCGGTGGTGCTATTAGTATAAATTGAGAAAAGTTAAAAAAATATATATGTCATGAAAGAGTTACTTTGTAAAGAAATTTGGGGTAGTTGAACTTATAATTTGCAGATGAAATATGATATAGGGGAGTTAAGTCTCCTCACACCACATTTTTTATTAAAGCCGTGAATTTATTTTTTTCACGGCTTTTATTTTTTATAACAATTAATTACTGGAGTCAGATTAATAATCACAAAAATGGTATGATCCAGGTAGATGACTGTTAGTAAAATTATATGGCTTATTGGCTATTTCAAGGTAATCCCGAATATTATCGAGTTTTAGACGCTATTAAGGAGTTAGAACAAATTCCTTGGTTAGTAACTCGCTATGCTAAAGATATCGTTCCCGGTGATGGTGTTATTATTTGGATATCTGGTAAACAAGCGGGAATTTATGCAATTGCAGAAGTTATTGAACCTGCTCAATTGTTGACTCAAGTACCGGATAAAAAATATTGGTTAGACTCGACAAGGGCGTTAGGAAAACAACAAGCAATGATTAAATTTACGCATAAACTGGTAGAATCTGCTGTGTTGAAAAATAGGTTACAGGAAGATTCTCTACTGAAAAATTTATTGATACTTCGCGCTCCCAATTCCACTAATTTTAAGGTAAGTTGCCAGGAGTGGGAAGGGGTGCAAAAATTAATTCGGGAAATATAGGAAATATTGAAGAAGGAGCCAGGAGTCAGAATCAATCAGTCGAGGATTCAGACCTGCGACTGATTAAAGACCACCAAATCTGCGATTTGGTGGGAGTGCAAAAACGCCGGTTATTCATCCGCCACTCGCACAGAATTCATTCTGAATTCTGACTCCTGACTCCTGAATTCTGTTCGATAAAATTTAAACCTATGTTATATTTAATTATGTGTGCCTACTGATACTATTTCTAATAGTAATAAATTCCCTGACTTGTGATCACAATTAGGAATCTTATTCTGAGCATCTGAAAAAAAAATATTACTTTTCAATCCCTAGAATCTCATACTCCATATAATAATTGAAGTAGCTGCACAAAATCAAACATCAAGTACAACACTGGAATTGCTATTTTTGCTGCAACCAAAGCTTGTAGGATTATCTCAAAATTATGCCTACACGCTTGATATTATCATCTTAGCAGGTCAATTTACAACATCCATCACGGGAGAACAGCAAATCTATGAGTAGAATAGAAACCCGCACCGAACCAATGGTGCTAAATATGGGACCTCACCACCCATCAATGCACGGGGTTTTGCGGTTAATTATGACACTAGATGGTGAAGATGTCGTTGACTGTGAACCAGTCATTGGCTATCTGCACCGAGGAATGGAGAAAATTGCCGAAAACCGGACTACAATCATGTACGTCCCCTACGTCAGCCGTTGGGACTATGCTGCAGGGATGTTTAATGAAGCGGTGACAGTGAACGCACCAGAAAAATTAGCAGGTATCACTGTTCCCAAACGCGCCAGCTATATCCGCGTGATTATGCTGGAATTAAACCGCATTGCTAACCACTTATTATGGTTTGGTCCGTTCCTAGCTGACGTGGGTGCACAAACACCCTTTTTCTATCAATTCCGGGAACGGGAAATGATTTATGATCTGTGGGAAGCTGCAACTGGCTACCGCATGGTTAATCACAACTATTTCCGCGTTGGTGGTGTGGCTGCTGATTTACCTTATGGTTGGGTAGATAAGTGCTTAGATTTCTGTGAATACTTTATCCCTAAAGTTGATGAGTACGAGCGCTTAGTTACCAATAACCCCATTTTCCGTCGTCGGATTGAAGGTTTGGGAACTATTACCCGTGATGAAGCAATTAACTGGGGACTTTCTGGACCAATGTTACGCGCTTCTGGGGTGAAATGGGATTTACGGAAGGTTGACCACTACGAATGTTACGATGATTTCGATTGGGATGTGCAGTGGGAAACAGTGGGTGATTGTCTTGCTCGGTATATGGTACGGATGCGAGAAATGCGCGAATCTGTGAAAATCATTAAGCAAGCGATCGCTGGATTACCCGGAGGACCTTATGAAAACCTCGAAGCCAAACGGATAATGGCTGGGAAAAAATCAGAATGGGATGCTTTTGATTACCAGTTCGTTGCTAAAAAGGTTTCTCCTACTTTTAAAGTTCCTAAAGGGGAAATTTACTCCCGTGTTGAAAGTGGTAAGGGAGAATTGGGAATTTATTTAGTAGGTGATAATAATGTTTTCCCTTGGCGTTGGAAAATTCGCGCTGCTGATTTCAACAACCTACAAATTCTCCCTCATTTACTCCGGGGAATGAAGGTTGCAGATATCGTCGTTATTCTTGGTAGTATCGACGTGATTATGGGTTCTGTTGATAGATAATAGACATCTTCAACAAATATATGGAGACGTTCCATGGAACGTCTCTACAAAAGTTATTTAGAAATTTTATTTAATTCTTAATTCTTAATTCTTAATTTTTAACTGTTTCCGGTTGGGTTTGATTTTGGAATAAAGGACGGACAATTAAATACCCAGCCGCAAAACCAGTCACCATAATTGATATAATAGTAATTACTAGCCACCAACCGTTTAATCCTTGTGTCTGAGAATGAGGATTAGGAGAATAACGTACTTTTTCTTCTTCTATAAATACTGTTTCTGACACCGGAGAATTTATATCTTTGATATGTGCAGCAGACTCCTGACGACGTTTTTGAGGAGGTGTAGCTTTTATTACTGCTTTTGTGCGAGAAACAGCAGATTGTTGACGTGGAGGTGCTGTTTTAACATTTGGCTTATTTGTATATCTAACCTCGTTATTGTTACGGGGTACAGACTGCGGTTGAGGTTGATATTTTACATCGTTATCAGGTGGAGATGGTGCAGGGGAACTAGGTGACGGTGTATTAACAAATTTTTGCAGTTCTAAGCAAGACTGAATAACTTTAGTAATTTCTTGACGCAGTTGTTGATTTTGTTGGACTAATTTCTGATTATGATTGGTAATTACATCCAACTTGGATTGGACTGCTTGTAACTCCGCTGTCAACTCTCGGTAAACACAAAGGGGAACAGAGGGGGGGTAGTTGTTAGGTGGTTGACTATAGTTAGATCCTGTAGTTGTTTTCATGGATATTTGAGTATCAAAATACAGTAATTAGAGTAATGATAAGCAGGAACTGAATATAGTTATTTGTGAGATTATGCCCAAGAATAATGGAAAAATGCAAAAAAGGCAAAGATTGGGAATTAGTAGGGGTTTAGCACTGCTCATTGGTGTCAACTTAACGTAAAACCCATGGACACCCTGGGAATGAATTCCCAGTCTAATAGCGAAAGTTGTCTTTTGATGACTGAATATCCTGAAAATCTTTAGTCTACTTTAGTAGACTTTGGTTATTAGCCTGTGAAATTCATTTCTGGGCGGGTGTGGAAGCCAACAGATCAGGCATTTTTAGCCTAAGTTGACACCTATGGCACTGCTAAACCCCGACAATGCTATAAGTATAGTAGCTAATTATATGTTATTAATGCGACTTATATAAAAACGAGTCTATTTTGTCAATAATGGGAAAAAGTGGCCTACAGGTCCTTGTCCTTTACCAATATCTAGGGAATAGATAAGAGCATTTGTAACATATTCCTTTGCTGCTTGCACTGCTGTCCATAAGTCTTTACCTAAAGCTAGATTAGCAGTAATGGCCGCTGATAAAGTACAACCAGTACCATGAGTATTTTTTGTATCTACCTGTTTCGTTGTTAAAATCTCCAATTTCTCCCCATTAAACCAAACATCAACACCCCGCAAACTTCCAGACATTCCTCCTCCTTTGACTAAAACAGCCTTTACTCCTAATTCCTTGTGCATAATTTCCGCTGCTGCTTGCATATCTGCTAAAGAGGCAATTTCCAACCCGCTTAAAATTTGCGCTTCATAGCGATTTGGTGTAATAATAACAGCTTGAGGAATCAGGGTATTCCGTAGGGTTTGCACTGCATTATCATCAATTAATTGCGCTCCGGTGCGTGATACCATAACAGGATCAACTACTAAATTCTTAATTTTGTAAGCTGCTATTTGCTGGGCTACAGCGGCGATAATTTCTTGGTTGAGTAACATTCCTGTTTTTGCAGCTTGGACACCAATATCCTCTACAACTGCCTGAATTTGTGCTACAACCGATTCTACCGCGATCGCATCAACCCTTGTAACTTCTACAGTGTTTTGGGCTGTAACGCAGGTAATAGCACTTGTTCCATGCACACAGTGAAAGGCAAATGTGCGTAAATCGGTTTGAATTCCTGCACCCCCACCACTATCCGAACCAGCAATGGTTAAAGCAACGGGAACTAAATTTTTGTTTGTGGTCATGATAGAGTTTAATTATTTAAAATACGTATACAGCAGATTATAGATAAATTAAGTACAAACTTTAAATAAAAAATCAAGTATTAAGCAGGTTTTACTATTTTATGTCTAATCAATCTCCAGATGAAGAAATTGCATTTTTACGTCAACGTGTTGCTGAACTTGAAAAAGTATTAGAACATCATCACCAATTACAACAAGAACTTGAAGAATGTAAACAAGCTAAAACAGAATTAGAAGAAATTTTCCAAAAGACAGAAGAACAATCTTCCCTTTTTAAAATGATTATCGAAAAAACCCTTGATTGGATATTTGTCAAAGATAAAAACTATCGTTATTTGCTAGTTAATGATACTGTCACTAGTTCAATGGGAATAACTATTGAGGAAATGATTGGTAAAGATGATTTAGAAATAGGTATTGCTGAAGAGATAATATTTGGTAATCCCGATAAAAAAATTCGAGGTTTTCGCACAGATGATCAGCTAGTTCTTGCGGGAGAAACAATTCATAATTTTTATGATCCTGCTCCTGGTTGCGATGGTAAATTATATATTCTAGATACTAGAAAAATACCTTTACGTAATAGCAAAGGGGAAATTTTCGCTATTTTGGGTGTAAGTCGTGATATTACTGATCGTCATCGAGCCGAGGAAGAATTACGAAAATCAGAAGCTCAACTTAGAAAACAAACATTAGCATTAGAAGAAACTTTAAAACAACTACAATTTACCCAATCTCAGTTAATTCAAAGTGAAAAAATGTCTTCTTTAGGTCAATTAGTAGCAGGAGTTGCCCATGAAATTAATAATCCTTTAAATTTTATTTCTGGTAATCTTATTTATGCTGATAAATATATTCAAGATTTATTAACTATATTAAAACTTTATCAAGTTAATTATCCGCATCCAGTTGATGAAATTCATGAACAAGCTAAAGTTATGGAACTGGATTTTTTGCAGGAAGATTTACCAAATCTCATCAATTCTATGAAAAACGGTGCGAAACGTATTCAGCAAATTGTTGATTCTTTGGGGACATTTTCCCATCTTAATCAAGCCAAATTAAAATATACAAATATTCATGATGGTATTAATAGTGCGTTGATGCTTTTAGAACAGAAACTACATGATAAATCCCATATTCCTAGAATTAAAGTAATCAAAGAATATGGTAATTTGCCCTTAATTGAGTGTTTTCCAGGACAACTTAATCAAGCATTTATGAATATCTTAATTAATGCCATAGATGCTTTAAAGGGAATCGGAGTTGAAAATTTTATATTACCTATTCCTGAGCCAAAAATTTACATTTATACTCAAGTATCTAATGCTGAATATATCACTATCCGCATCACTGATAATGGGTTGGGAATGTCAACAGAAATACAAGAAAGATTATTTGATCCTTTCTACACTACAAAACCTGTAGGAAAAGGAACAGGATTAGGTTTATCTATCAGCTATCAAATTATTAATGAACAACATCATGGTTCATTAAAATGTATTTCTTCTCCCGGAAAAGGAGCAGAGTTTGTGATTGAAGTTCCTATTCGTCAAAGTAAGTCTAAATTAGCAATCTAATTTTCTGGCTGTTTTTATATTTTGTAGTGTTTGTTTAATGAAATACAATACCGATACTCAATTAAACTTGAATCTTTCCCAGCAATCTGAAATTACCTCAAATTTGCAGGTAAAGCAATTTTCTGTTGCTGACGCGGAACTTATCCTCTATTCTCGCTATTTTTCAGAAGTAGAAAGTAATGTAATATTTCAGGAGTTATTGACGGAAGTTAATTGGCGACAAGATCAGATAAAATTCTATGGTAAGGAGATCAATATACCCAGATTAACGGCATGGTATGGGGATTTGGGTAAATCTTATACATATTCAAACATTACCATGAATCCAACTCCTTGGACACCTATTTTGTTGGTTATTAAAAAGAGAATTGAAGAAATAGAGAAAATATCTTTTAATAGTGTGTTGATTAATCTTTATCGTGATGGTAAAGATAGTGTTGCATGGCACTCTGATGATGAACCAGAATTAGGGAAAGATCCAATTATTGCTTCTGTGAGTTTTGGGGGTGTCAGAAAGTTCCAGCTTCGACATAGATTTGATAAAACATTAGAAAAAGTGGAATTTAATTTAACTCATGGTAGCCTGTTAATGATGAAAGGGAAAACACAGGAATTTTGGCAACATCAAATCCCGAAAACTGCTAAGTCTGTAATGCCGAGAATAAATCTCACTTTTAGAATCATCAAATGAATTTGTTTACAGCTATAGATATTAGGGAGAATTTTAAAAGAGTTATCCATCATTTTTTAAAACTTTAAATGGTTGATTGTTGATTTCCCATAGAGTAATTTCCGAATATAGTTGGGTTTTGCAAAAGTAAACTACTTCATAAGCAAGTCGTAAACTTCTTTCAAGACTATTTGGTTCAACATCAACTGCTTTATTAGTTCCAATAGCTTTGCGTAAACCAATTGATAAAATTTCTACCAGATCATGACCACAACAGACTTGCCAAGGATCATAATTATTGATTTTTTTGCTATTTAACCCTTGTTGCAAATCTTCATCTTTTAATGCGAAAGCTTGAGATTTATTTTTCACTTCTTGAATTAGTTTTAGTTCATTAAATTGCCAGTTTTTTTCATCAATAAATTTGCTAAATATAATACCATTAAAAGTTAGATTTAATTTATCAAACTGAGAAATATAACGCAAATAACCAATTGAAATAGCCATTTTCAGTAATACTTCTCTAATATCTTGATTTAACTGGGAAATTTTTTCTTCAGAACCAAATTCAGCAACTACTTTTTCCAAAGCAGGAGACTTGATTAACATAGCTTCAAGATCATGAGTATCTGTAAGCAGTAAATTAGGACTTTTGTTTGCCACATTTTCCAGACGATCAAAATCTGCATCAACAATTGCTAGAACTCCCTGAAAATTTGATTTTCCCAAAATTTCTAAAATTTCAATAGCACGCTGCTTACTGGATGGTTTTCCCGCAGTAATCTCCAAATGACAACCTAATTTATTCACAAATCTTTCATAAAAAACTTTATCAGAACTTCCTTCTACTAATAAGAAAGATCCTGAATAAGTCTCTCTCAATTGTCTAATTTTGTTAGCAACACGGTCAACTGTGATAAATTCTCTCACTTTCCTGTACCTTTCAGTTCAACCGTTAAATCCCAGCGATCTTGTATAATATCTGGTGAATGAGTAGCTATGAGAATATCTACATCAGCAAGCTTTGTAATTTCTTGTAGGTCTTTTAAAAACTGTATTTGCCAACCTACATGAAGAGATAATTCAGGTTCATCAATCAAAACTAAGGAATTAGGTTGAACTTTAAATAATAGTTCATATAAAAGCACTAATTCATGTTGTTCACCTGATGATAAATCAGTTGGTGAAAGTATTTTGGAATCAGACAACGAAGAATCATAAAGTGTTGTAAAAATAAATCCATTTTCTTTGCTAAAATTTATTTCTTTATAAGAAAATTTATTATTAATAATTCTCTTCAATAAATTAATTTTAATCGCTATTTCATTAAATACATTCAACTTCTTTTCTACATCTTCAACATATACAGATAAAGCATTTTTTGTACTTTCATCTATGTCTTGTGGTTGAATTTGAAACTCCGAATATTCATCTTGATCTAAAAGACCTACTTCTATCAAACGAGAACGAGTTTCTTCAAGTTCTTTAAGTTGATTCCGAAGTTGTTCATCTGTTAAATCTGATGATGACTGTTGTTTTACTACTCTCATGGGAAAAGTTCTATCCAGAGATTGAGATATTGTACCATATTCCTTAAACTTATCTTGCATCAGCTTGGCAAGTTCATAAGAATATGCAGAAACAGTTGATAATATTGAAGGTGTTCTGTCATCTGATTTGAAAGGACGAATAGGAAATAAGTTTAATAACCGTTGTGATTCTATCAGACGAATATAAATATTTTTCTTTAATTTTTCAAACCATTCGGGTTCTGCTTCTGATTTAAATTTTATTCCCAATGAATCACCAAAACGCTCTAGAACTTCTTCTAAAGAAAGATTTTCTTGAGTAGGAGTGTAAAGCCATTTTCTAGGTAATATTCGTTCCAATCCTGGTATATAGTCATCCAATATACTAAGTGGAAGATTTTCTATATCAGGACGACGTTTTGGCTGAAAATTAATTCTATCTGCATTGTTATCATGGTTATCATAAAAATTAAAAACAAAATTGTTCTCTGTTTCTTCTGAATTATCAACATTTTTGATAATTTCCATATTACTATCATCATCAAATTCAACACAAAATTTACTAAACGGAATAGTTCGCAACTTTGAGTATCGGGAGTTAAATAATCCATCTAAAATTGTCAACATTGCTGTTTTCCCAAATCCATTAGGACCATGAATGACAGTGATTCTATCATCCATATTCAACGGAATTACATGATTAAAAATTCCAAATAAGCCAATCACAGAAATTTGCTTAATTCTCATAATAATTAACTTCGATATTTATAGCGTGATTAGTTTTCATTTAGTTTGAGCCAGTTTCAACAGTTTCCTGATTGTAAATTCTTCAATGTCCTTTGCAAAAACTTACCCCATTCTGCTGCGAGAGGAACTTCTGTAAAGGGAACACGAATTGATTTAGGAGTAGTTAATAAAAACTCTATTTCTATTTTCCGACCTTTTTGCGGCGGATTTTCGATATCTACAACATTACCATTGATCAAAAAGCGAATTTCTTGAACATCCAATAAAGAAAAAGTTTCTAGTTCAATCGGACCTTTAGTCGTGGGTTTTCCCCAAGTAATATCATTACCTTTTTGCGCTAATACTGCATAAATATCATATTTAGCTCGTTCAAATTGTTTTGCCCAAATTTGATAAGCTTGGAGTTTCTTAAATTCCTGTGAACCTTGCCACGCTAACCAAAAAAATGCTACTAACAAAGGCAACCATAAAAGACCACGTTCCATAATAATTCGTAATGCCTCTTTGAGAGGAACTTTGCTAAGGTACGTCTGAAAATAAATAAGAAGATAGAATTTGCTCGAAAATCTCCTAAATACTATTTTACAATATCCTAGATAAATATAGCGATAGCGTTCGCAAAGCGTCCCGGAGGGAACTAGCTCTCCGCAGGAATCACTCAAGCAAAACTACAAAATTTAATGTATTATATATTGATAGATTCAGTAATTTATCGCAAGTCAAAACTCAGAATTTAATCAGTAGTATTGATATGGAAAGTGCTGTAATTTCAACTTAATAGAGAATAACGTTTTGATACCAAGCAGCAAGGAGACATCATGAGTTTATACCGCCTAATTTACAGTAGCTATGGAAAACCTAATGTGGGATATCACGATCTTAAGGAGATCATGGAGAAATCTGAGAAAAATAACAACTTTGATGGAATTACAGGATTTCTCTGTTATGGGGATTCTGTATTTTTGCAGATATTGGAAGGCGATCGCAAAATAATTAGTAAAACTTACCATCGCATTTCCCTAGATCCGCGTCACCATAGCCCAGAATTGATTGAACTTACCCCCGTCGAAAGTCGTCTTTTTGGGGTTTGGTCTATGAGAGCTGTAAACCTGAGTGATTTACACTCTAAGGGCGTGAGAAGTTTAATTCTAAAATATTCTCTATCCACTGTTTTGCGGCCAGAAACCATGACTTCAGAGCAATGTCTTAACTTCATGAAGGCTGTGGCTGTACTTTATGAAAAAGCCACAGTCGCATGATTTTGATACTTATTCCCTTTTCCCTAGTATAGCTAACGCCACGCTACAATATCAATTCCTTCTCTGTCACCTGTCACCTGTTACCTGTTACCTATTCCCTGCTATATAAGTTATGGTAGTAAGCAAACTGACAAGAAGCGGTGATGAAAAAACTTATATTATTGTGCTTGTTTGTGATTGGACTGACTGCTGCTGTATTCGGATTTCTGAATTTTCAGGGACTAGCAGCAAAAGGTGAGTTTGAGACAATTTTGCTAGATTTTCGCGAAGATATTCCCGAAAGTGTAATTGAGAAAGATTTACAAGCGATCGCCGGGCAATATCATGTTACACCCCAACTGGATAATAAATATTCAGCGGTAGATCATGTCTATGTTATCAAAGGCGATCGCCAAAGGCTAAAAGAATTAAAAAAATCACCCTTTGCCAAAGTTACCGAATTTATCGAACCTAATTACATTTATAAAACCGTACCCGAAGGTCAAGCTACTTGGTTAGGAGAACTGTTAGCGCCCCAAAATAACGAAGAACCAAATTCTTCCTTAATCGGTCCTAACGACCAGTATTACAGCAAACAGTGGAACTTACACAAAATCGGCATAGAAGCGGCATGGACACGCAGTAAAGGTAGTGGAATTACCGTTGCGGTGATTGATACTGGAATTACCAAGGTCCGTGATTTATATGAAACCAAATTTGTCAAAGGCTACGATTTTGTTAACGATATAGAAGCAGCTAAAGACGACAACGGCCATGGAACTCACGTTGCTGGTACAGTTGCCCAAGCCACCAATAACGCTTATGGTGTCGCTGGAGTCGCTTATGAAGCTAATCTTATGCCCTTAAAGGTATTAAATGCTGACGGTGCAGGAACAGTAGCCGACATTGCCGAAGCCATCAAATTTGCCGCTGATAACGGTGCTGACATCATTAACATGAGCTTAGGTGGTGGTGGAGAAAGCCAACTCATGGAAGATGCCATTAATTACGCCTACAAGAAAGGTGTAACTATCATCGCTGCCGCAGGAAATGAAAATACTAATGGTGTGAGTTATCCGGCTCGTTATGATCATGTCATCGGCGTTTCCGCCTTTGGTCCCGACGGTGAAAGAGCATCTTATTCTAACTATGGTGCAGGTATAGATATTTCTGCCCCTGGTGGTAGTGAAACCGGAACAATTCTCCAAGAAACCATCAATGAACAAGGTGAAGGCGTATTTCTCGGACTGCAAGGCACAAGTATGGCTTCTCCCCATGTTGCGGGTGTAGCGGCATTAATCAAAGCCTTGGGAATCAAAGAACCCGATGAAATTTTACAGGTTCTCCAACAGTCAGCCAGAGTTATTCAAGATGACGGTTTGAACTATTATGGGGCTGGACAACTCAATGCTGAAGCCGCAGTTAAATTAGCTAGCGACGGCATAATTAGTGTTCCCGACTTTTTCCGGTGGTTGCGAGAACAGGGCTATCTAAATCCTGGCTTTTGGATAGATGGCGGTGCGATCGCATTAGTGCCGAAGATATTCATGGTAATAGGTTCATATCTCCTAGCTTGGTTTTTACGGGCTTACTTCCCCTTCGCTTGGAGTTGGTCACTATCTTGCGGCTTAATTTTCGGTAGTTCCGGTTTATTTTTCCTCAAAGGATTTTATATCTATGATCTTCCTCAATGGCCGTTCCGGGTTTTAGGTAGTTCTATTCCCGAACTTGGCAACACTTTACAGGGAACAGACGCACTCAATCCTCTTTTTGCCAGTGTTTTAATTCCCTTTGTTTTAATAGCCTTATTTTTAGGACATCCCACCGGGAAATGGTTTGCTATTGGTGCAACTTTAGGAATGACAGCATTCCTCACAGTTAGCGGTATTTATGATCCTGCTGTTTGGGGTTTAGGAAATAGTAACCTAGCCAGAATTTTCCTGTTTAGCAACGCTGTACTGTGTTACGGACTTGCCCGTTTAGCGTTAAATAAGGAGTAAAAACCTATTGTTTAGGGGTAATTCATGAATTACCCCTAAAATTTTTAAAGAATTAAACGCAGATAAATACAGATAAACGCAGACAAACGCAGATGGTATGATAATCTTTGTAAATATAAGATGCCAGAAGTAATAAGATATTTCGATATAATTTTAGTAAAAAAGTTCTAGTCCCCTAAATTCTCAATAATTTGTTGAAAATTCTCAATAAGACGACGAAAAAAGCCCGTTTCAGAGCTTGATTTTTTCAAATATTTTTTTTATGATATTTTTGAATATAATCTACTTGGGTTGTTTTTAACTGCAAATACATTTACAAAACTTAACTATCATGAATATTACAGTTACCGGTACTATCGAACGTCGAAATATTGGCATTGGTGCTTGGGCTTTTGTCACAGAAGATGGAGTTACTTACGAAATACCTAAAAGCACCGATAAAAACTTACTAAAATCAGGACAAAAAGCCAAAATTACCGGAAAAGTCCGAGAAGATCTAATGACAGCAGCAATGATTGGTTCTGTTTTAGAAGTTCATGATTTTGAAACAAACCCTGGTGATTAGAAATCACAGCTACACAAACAAAGTCCACCTGCGTAAACTAAATGCACCTTTTCAAATTCTTCCTTCGTGCCTTCGTGCCTTCGTGCCTTCGTGCCTTCGTGCCTTCGTGGTTCATTAACTCCTGACTCCTGTAAAGATTAAAACATGAATCTGATTCTTCTATGCACACAACCCTCCCAGAAATCCTCCTCAACCGTCGCCAAAAACTAACCGAAATCATTGACTTTCCTGCTGTTCTTTGGTCTGGTGGTAGCAGTCCCCGCAACTTCCCCGCCAATACCTTCCCCTACCGTGCCAATAGCCATTTTCTCTATTTCACCGGCATTCCCTTGGAAAATGCCGCCATTCGCCTAGAAAGTGGTAAGCTACAACTCTTTATAGATGACCCTCACCCCAGTAGCGCTCTCTGGCATGGAGAAACCCCGAACCGTGAGGAAATCGCTGCTAAAATAGGCGCAGATGAAGCCAGAACAATGGCAGAATTAGTAAATTACTTAGAAAATGTGGCAACTTTGCCGTTACAAGATGCAAATACTTGGACACAGCAAACACAACTTTTAAATAGAGCGATTTCACCGAAAAATCCCCTAGCAGGTATTGATTTAGAACTAGCAAAAGCCATTGTTTCTCTCCGTCTTACTCACGACGAAGCAGCATTGATAGAATTACGTAAAGCTGCGGCTGTGAGTGTGACAGCACACAAGGTGGGAATGGCTGCAACACCTTCAGCTAAACTAGAAGCCGAAGTCCGCGCCGCAATGGAAGCAGTAATTATGGGTCAAAATATGACTACTGCTTATACCAGTATTGTGACAGTACATGGCGAAGTTTTACACAATAATCATTATTACCACTCTCTGCAACCAGGAGATTTACTTTTAGCTGACGTGGGTGCAGAAACCCAAACAGGTTGGGCTGCTGATATTACCCGCACTTGGCCTGTTTCTGGTAAGTTTTCATCTACTCAAAGAGATATTTATGATATTGTTTTAGCTGCCCATGATGTTTGTATTCAAAACATAGCTCCTGGTGTGGAATATGCAGAAATTCATCTATTAGCAGCAACTATAATTGCTGAAGGTTTAGTAAATTTAGGAATTTTGCAAGGTAAACCGGAAGATTTGGTAAAAATGGATCTTCATGCTTTATTTTTTCCCCACGGAATTGGACATCTTTTAGGTTTAGATGTTCATGATATGGAAGATTTGGGAGATATAGCTGGGTATGATGAGGGAAGAAGTAGAAGTAGTCGCTTTGGTTTAAGTTATTTACGATTAAATCGTTCCTTATGTGCGGGAATGTTAGTAACAATTGAACCGGGATTTTATCAAGTTCCCGCAATTTTAAATGATCCAAAAACTCGTAATCAATATCAATATTTAGTCAATTGGGAACGTTTGGCACAATTTGCCGATGTGCGGGGAATTCGCATTGAAGATGATATATTGGTGACCGAATCAGGCAGTGAGGTTTTAACGACCGCATTACCAACTCAATCTAGTGCTATCGAAGATTTAGTTTGTTCTTAAATATAAGATAATTTCTCAATGTAGGGTGGGCAATGCCCACCTTACGGTATATTTTTTAAATTAAATTGTAGGGGCGGGGTTTCCCCGCCCTCAATTGTGTTGCATCCGAACGATAACCGCTATAGTATGCTAAAATAAATTTTTTAAATAATTTCAAATAATTTTAAAGTCATGAATAAAAACCCTATAGCATTAATATTTAGCAGCATTATTATCAGCTTAGGAATTTTACCATCCTTAGCACAAGCAAAACAGCCTGTTTCTGATACCCAAGTTGCCACAATGGTGGAAGCTTTGCGACTAGCTGCACCGCAAACAAAAAAGCGCAATGATGGATATTATAGTGAATGGCAAGTTAAACCAGAAACTCTCAAAGGTTGGACAAAAACTTGTCTGAAGAAAGAATTAACACCAACTCAGTTTGAAAATGATCCTCAAGTAGCCCGTCAAGTTATTTCTTGCATTACGAACCGGGAGCTAAATAAACAATTTGCAGCCACGAAAAATAATGAAAATAGTGCTGTCCGTGGTGTCGCTTGTTGGTGGATGACTGGTAATTATACAGGGTGCGATAAAGGCTTTACTGCTGACTATGTGCAAAAGGTAGTTCGCTTTTACAAGCAATAAATTACCAAACCAGCAGCGGTAACTTCTCCACCACGGAAAAGCGTCAATTAAAATCATTTAAAATGAAGGGTTATGTTCATAATCCCATCTGATCACGCCAAACTCTATTTTTTGCTTCACACTTTTCTTCTTGAGTTTGGACTAATTGGCATTTAGCAGGCATTTAGCAGGAATGAAAAGAAGGCAAGAGAAAATTACCCAACGTCTTTGAGAGACCCAGTGTTGTTGAATCTTGGAAAAATAAGCAGAAACTAAGCAGCAGTTAGGTCGGCATTCTTAAGTCGACTATCATGCAGTGCTGCATAAATACTTGACCATTGCCGTCTAATAATAACCGCGCAAATTCGAGGGCTAATTGCCCAACTCTTCTCTTCCTTCTTCCTTCGTGTCCTTTGCTCCTATCCCTGACGGGACGCTTTAGCGAATTTGGTTAATCAACTCCTGTAGGGGCATATTGCAATACGCTCCTACATACTTTCACAAAAAGACTTTTATGGCTTACGCCACGCTATCAGCAAGCCCTAGTTAGTTTCGCTTCGCTCCAACAAGAGAACGCCACAAAAAAAATTATCCAATCTTGTGGGATGGACATCTGGTTCCCTCCTTATATTATTAGCAGGCAAGATGCCTGCACCACAAGAGAATTTGGGATATTTTTTTATTTGGAAGTCTCTAAACAACCAGCAATTCTCATTTTAAGGTTTCATGACATTTAAACCCTTGCAGTAAGAGGGGTTTACAATTCGTAACAAATTTGGAAATCGCTGGAATGACGCAAACTCGTTTCAAAATGAGAATTGCTGCTAAACAACTCCAACCCCTATCATATCAGTACATTGACGGTAGGGACTACCGCGAGTAGTTCAAAAACGAGAATCTTCAGATAAGATCATTTCACGAATGGCTGTGGCTGTTGCAGGTGCAAGTAAGACACCATTGCGATAGTGTCCAGTAGCCAACAAAACATTAGTAAAACCTTGTAATTTGTCAATTACTGGTGCAGGTCTGCCTTCGGGACGGGGACGCAATCCTGACCAAGTACGGAGAACTTTAGCAGCGGCTAAATCTGGAGTAAAGGCGATCGCTTGTTGTCTGACAGCTTCTAATAATTCTGGACTTGGGGATATTTGATCTTCATCATCGGGAAATTCTACCGTTGCCCCTACCCAATAATCACCATTACCCATCGGGACAATATGCACATCATTACCATTAATCACTGGTTGAAAATCAGGATTTCCTAAAGTTCTTCCTAAACTTAAATATAAAGCCTGTCCCAGCACTGGACGGATATGCACCATTTGATCTAATTGGGCAGTTAAAGCCGTTGAACCCAAACCGGCTGACACGATAAACCAATCAGCGGTAACTTTACCCTCTGTAGTTTCAATAAAATTACATTTATGAGCCGCTCCCAATCCTTTTTTGATATGTAAAGGTGTTGGTGGTGGTGGTGGTGGTGTTTCTGTACCGATGACAGATACACCAAATTTGAAATTTACACCATTGCGTTGGGCTGCATCTACTAAAGATACAGTTAAAGCTGTGGCGTTTAGTTGTAAGTCTTGGGGAGAATAAACAGCACCCATAATTTGCGGATGACTAACTTGGGGACAAAACTTTTGCAATTCTTCTTGATTCCAAACTTGTAATTCCCAACCTTGAGATTGACGAATTTCCCGCAGTTGTTCCCATTCTGACAGTACCTCAACCCCACTTTCTAAGGGGTGATCTAAATCTTCTGACAACAGCATCACGATTCCTTGCCGATTACAAGGGATTTTGCGCCCTGTAATTGCTTCTAATTCAGGAATCAAAGTTCCATAGCGTTCAATGCTACTTTGTCGCATCCGCCAAGCACTACCCTTAATTTTACTGCTAATTATGCCCATTAATACACCGAGGGCAGCGCTGGTAGAACCTTGTGCGGGTTGTTTTTCCTCGAAAACAGTGATATTTAAACCTTTAACTTGGCTGAGTTCATAGGCGATCGCCGCCCCAACCACGCCACAACCGATAATTACTACATTCATGGTTTTTGCTAGGAGTCAGGGGGTGAAGAATGAAGAGTCTTCCTCTCTACCCTATCACCCCATTACCCCAAGATTTTGTGATTCAAGACTCGAAGCCAAGAAGAAGCTAGGGAAACTGGGGAAGAAGATTTTAGATTGGAGTTAATAGATGTCTGGTATAAATGAAATATGCGTAACCTGAAACCCTTGTAGAGACGTTCCATGGAACGTCTCTACATTTATTCCTACCTGATGTCTAATTAAATCCAAAATCTAAAATCTAAATTGAAATCTCCTTCTTTAGCTACTTGTTTCGGGAACTAATTCCAAGAAGTTGTTAATATCTGCAAAAACTTCTTTATACTTAGTTAAAGCTAGGCTACTATTACCCGTAGAGGCAGCCTGATCTACCCTTACTAGGTCTTGTAACAAATCTTTGCTGATTTGCCGAGCTTTAGCTTGATTTTGTCGGGCTAAATTAGGAATGATATAAGTCATATTTAACCTAGCTTCTGTCATGGGTCCATGGATGAAATTGCCCACTTTAATCCATTCACCTTGAGAAATCAGGTTTTTCAATTCGGTCGAGCGATCGCGTACCATCTGAATTCCCGGAACATATTCCTGAATTTTCGCAACTTCCGCTGCTGTATAAGATGGTGGTACAGTAGCAACACTAGGACTACCACAACTAATTAAAAATGTTGCTAATAATACAAAAAGCAGTGAAAAAATAGGACGTTGACGCACCATAAATGGAAATTAATTTTTTGTTTGTTTACAGATTCACAGTGTTATTTTAGATCGCTATGTAATCAACCGTTACAATTAAATCAGGTTTTTCTGTCTTGGACTTCCCCACAGACCAACCGATATATAGGAGTATTGTTGAGTGAACGCAGCCGAACAAGCCACAAATCTGGAATTTGCCAGCAAAATTGCGACAGTAGTAAATCTATTTAAATACGAATTTCCTGATCTCAAATCGGATCTTAAACCTTGGCATAATGATCCAGAAACCAGAGAATTAGTAGATCCCGATTCCATAGATATTGGATTTCATTTTCCTGGTGTTAGCAAATCTTGGCGCAGTCGGAGTATTTTAATTCAAATCCGATTTTATCAAGATCCTATCAATAATCACCGTCGCGCCATTGGTGTAGAAGCTGCTGGATTTGATCATCGTGGTGAAGTTTGGCGACTTTCCACAATAGAAATATGGAGTTTTGTTGGTGAATCTGTCCCCTCAGTGGAAGTTAGGGAAAAGTTAAAACAAGTTTGTCGGCAAATTTTAGAGGTGTTTAATCAGCCGAGTCAGTAAAAATCATGATCTTTTCTAAATCAAGCGATAGTTGACATCCTCTATTTTGAGTCAATTTCTAGAATGTTTCCATCATTAGTTTTTATGGATTGAGCGTAACATCTATGAGTACACCTGCATAATCTCCGCTTGAGGTATTACCAATAACATAAATATTAAATTCACAATTCCCAGACAAATGGGGAAATTTTTCCGTCTTCCCCAAATATCAGATTTTTGGAAACTGTTGCTAGTAGTCTGTCAAGAACTAATTGACGGGTTCATTCGTTGCCATTTTGATTCTTCCTTCTTCCTTCTTCCTTCGTGTCCTTCGTTCCTTCGTGGTTCGTTTCTCATCCGTCACAACGCGTTATTCTGATTGAGTTTCAGCCATTTTACAAAACGCAACAAATTTCGCTTTTATTATGTACACCTACTTATACCAATCTTTTATAAATATTATTCACCTTTAAGGTTAAATATATTTTAGGCTCTAAATGAAAAAAATGCTGAAACGATGTTTAATTTCGTACATACTAAAAACTACTCATTTCCAGTTTGACAACTACCATTTGCACAGTATGCTGATTGATAGGTTTGCGACCGCTTACCAAACAAGGTATAACGGTTATCCCGGATTTGTTCATAAAACCTATCTCCTACCCATTTCATCCCCGGTAAAGCCCGATAAGCCTCGACAAATAAGCTTCCCATAGGTAATAGTCGCCCAATTTCCTCAGCCGCATTACTACCTTGCCAACGTCTTTGGGTAGCATTACCATCAATTAAAATCATCCCCTGTTGACAATCTGTAGAGGTAATTTCCCATTGGGATAATCTCTCCTCATCTTGCATGGGAACGTAGCGAAATAGCTTTCCTTGGTCTAAAGTCTCCAACAACTGCACTAAAGTCACACAAAGATTACAGTTGCCATCATAGATAACATAGTAAGTCATAAAATTAGTTGCTATAGGATGTTTTTGGTAAGTATCTGACTTTTAAGTGCGTACTTGTAAATTTATCTGTATATACTCTACTATATAAAAAGTTAAAAAACTAATTCTGTATTTGCAATTCTTCAGTGTCACTAACTATTAATAGGAAGGTAAAATCATGACTCAAAATACAATTAACTATGTAATCCACGATGGAAATTCCCGGTTTCATAGTCAAATTGACTGGCTGAATAGTTATCATACATTTTCTTTTAGCCACTTCTATGATCCCCAGCGGATGGGATTCCGTTCTTTACGAGTAATTAATGATGATCTTATAGCTGCTGGTGCAGGATTTCCGACTCATGGACATAAAGATATGGAAATTCTCACCTATGTTTTATCAGGTGCAGTAGAACATAAAGACAGTTTAGGCACAGGTTCGGTAATTCTTCCTGGTGAAGCCCAGGTAATGAGTGCAGGAACTGGGATTATGCACAGTGAATTTAATCCTTCTCAAATTGAAGAATTACATTTACTGCAAATTTGGATTTTACCAAATCAGCAAGGACTAAAACCTAGGTATGAACAAAAAGCTTTTCCTTTAGAAGAAAAGCAAGGAAAATTACGTTTAATTGCTTCTGAAGATGGAAGAGATGGATCTGTAATTATTTATCAAGATGTTTCTTTATATGTGGGAATTTTATCACAAGGTGACGTAATTAATTATCATCTTCAAGATCATCGTTATGCTTGGTTACAAATAGCCAAAGGTGAAGTAACTTTCAATAATCACGAACTCAAAGCCGGAGATGGGGTAGAAATTACCGGAGCAGAAAAAATCACAATTAGCAGTAATTCAAGCGCAGAAATATTACTGTTTGACTTAGGATGAAATACTAGAACGGAATGCTTTCAAGTAAGAATGCAGAATGCAGAATGTAGAATGTAGAACTAAAATCTTGATCACGTCTAATGGTGTCACATTAAGCTACAGATGGCTTATTTGTTTGGCTAAAAGACTCGCCCAGAAATGAATTTCCGGTCTAATAGCTAAAGTTTACTAAAGTTAACTCAACAAGTTCAAAAAATTTTTAGTTATTGAGTCGTCTTGAGACGACTTCTGCTATGAGACTGGGAATTCATTCCCAGTTGGGTTTTACTCGCAAGGATATACCAATTACGCCAAATTATAATTTACTGAAACCTGCCAATAAATCATAGCATTACAACACAGGTTGATAATTATTCTTAAATAACTAAAAAGGTTTTGGTGGGCAATGCCCACCCTACATTACTTACTATTTTTTAGAAATCATTTAGGATCGCTATAGCGGTATGCATTTGAATGAGATACATCATCAGCCCCCTCATCGCTTGCACCGGAGGGGGTTGGGGGCTGACAGGTGTAGGTTTTTAATATTCTCTGTAAAGGCAAGACCAGGAAGACAAGGAGGGATAGTAGACAAGGAGGATTTTATCCATAAAATACCCAATTTATGGTTTGTTTTATGACCAATCATCTATTTCTTGTCCGGTTTTCCTCCCTTGTCACCTTGTCTGCCTTGTCCTCCGTAAAAGCAAGACAAGGAGGGACAGTAGACAAGGAGAATTTTATCCACGAAATCCTCAATTTATGGTTTGTTTTATGACCAATCATCCATTTCTTGTCCGGTTTTCCTCCCTTGTCACCTTGTCTGCCTTGTCACCTTGTCTGTCTTGTCCTCTTGTCCTCCAAGTCTTTCCCTCAAGACAATGTAAAAAACCTACACCTGTCAGGGGGTTGGGGGTGGGGTTCTTGTATCTCACTCAACAAAAGAACCGCTATATATATCTTAATAAGATGCTCCAATTAGTCTATAAATCAGACTAGAATGATGTGTTTTAAAATTACTATTAACTTGCATAACTGTCTGATATGATTGTTCATTCATTTTCTAAAACAGAAAGTATCTTTGTGCCATTGGTAAAACTGTTGCTGGTTCACAAGTTAGTAATTCACCATCCGCACGAACCTCGTAGGTTTCAGGATCTACCTCAATATGAGGTAAAGCATCATTTAATTTCATGTCTCGTTTAGTAATTTGACGAGTTCCTGAAACTGAAACTGCTAACTTTCTTAAATCTAATTGTTGAGGAATTTCTCTTGCTAAAGCTGCTTGAGAAATAAAAGTTAATGATGTTGCATTTCTAGCACCCGCAAAACTGCCAAACATTGGACGCATATATACAGGCTGCGGTGTAGGAATACTAGCATTAGCATCACCCATTTGTGACCAAGCAATCATGCCTCCTTTAATCACAATTTGCGGTTTGACACCAAAAAACGCAGGTTTCCACAAACATAAATCCGCTAATTTCCCAGCTTCTACTGATCCCACATATTCAGAAATACCATGAGTAATTGCCGGATTAATTGTATATTTAGCGATATATCTTTTTGCTCGTAAATTATCCGCATTACTATCTCCAGCAAGGCTTCCCCGTTGTCCCTTCATTTTATGTGCTGTTTGCCAAGTGCGAATTATGACTTCACCTACCCGCCCCATTGCTTGTGAGTCAGATGCAATCATACTAAACGCACCTAAATCGTGGAGAATATCTTCCGCAGCAATAGTTTCTCTCCGAATCCGAGACTCAGCAAAAGATACATCTTCAGGAATGCTGGAATCTAAGTGATGACAGACCATCAACATATCTAAATGTTCATCTAGAGTGTTGACAGTGTAAGGACGGGTGGGGTTAGTAGAAGATGGTAAAACGTTACTTTGTCCACAAACTTTGATGATGTCTGGTGCGTGACCTCCTCCAGCCCCTTCTGTGTGGTAGGCGTGAATAGCACGATGTTTAAAAGCGGCAATAGTATCTTCCACAAATCCGGCTTCGTTGAGGGTGTCAGTGTGAATTGCGACTTGCACATCATATTCATCGGCAACGGTTAAACAGGTATCAATTGTGGCGGGAGTCGTTCCCCAATCTTCATGGAGTTTTAATCCCATTACCCCAGCTTCAATTTGTTCAATTAGTCCTTGGGGTTGACTTGTATTGCCTTTACCTAAAAATCCTATGTTGACAGGGAACGCATCTGCTGCTTGTAACATTCGGTAAATATTCCAGGATCCAGGAGTGCAAGTTGTGGCATTTGTTCCTGTGGCTGGTCCTGTACCTCCACCAATCATAGTAGTAATTCCAGATGCGATCGCTACTTCAATCTGTTGGGGACAGATAAAATGGATGTGGGTATCAATTCCCCCCGCAGTCAGAATCATTCCTTCCCCTGCTAAAGCTTCAGTTCCCGGACCAATAATGATATCTATATTGTCTTGAATATAGGGATTTCCAGCTTTACCAATTTTGTAAATTTTGCCATCTTTAATGCCAATATCTGCCTTGACAATTCCCCACCAATCGAGAATTAAAGCATTAGTAATCACTAAATCTACAGCACCATCAGCGTTAGAAATTGGGGATTGTCCCATCCCATCTCTAATCACTTTACCACCACCAAATTTCACCTCATCTCCGTAGGTTGTGAAATCCTGTTCTACTTCAATAAATAATTCTGTGTCTGCTAATCTAATTTTATCACCTACTGTAGGTCCATAGGTTTCAGCATAAGCGCGACGATCCATTCTGTATGGCATATTTTATCCTTTTTTTAATCAAATAGAGTTACAGGCGAAATTTTAGAGACTTCCATTAATTTTGCCGTTGAATCCATATATCTGACGAGTACCAACGAGGGGAACTAGAGTAATTTCTTTTTCATCTCCTGGTTCAAATCTTACGGCTGTACCTGCTGGAATATCTAATCTCATTCCTCGCGTTTTTTCTCTGTCGAAAATTAAAGCAGTATTAACTTCAAAAAAATGAAAATGTGAACCTATTTGAATTGGTCTATCCCCTGTATTTGCTACTATTAATTTAGTAATTGGACGATCTGCATTTAATTCAATTTTCCCTATTGGGGTGATGATTTCTCCGGGTATCATAATTTTTTCCTAATTTAAAGATTTTCTAAGAATTCTACAAAGGGTTGGAAAGCTTGCGGACATCTTTTGGCAATATCTTGATATCTAGCGCTTCCTAATATTATACGAGCATCACTAGAACCTCGATATTTTTTACCATAGGTTTGAAAAACTTTCTCTACAATATCTTTAGGTGAAAGATTATGATTTTGTTCTTCAACTGGTTTTGTCCATGATATCGGTAAAGCATCAATATCATTAACACCTAGTACCCTGTCAAATAAATTTTGACGGATGAGAAACGAACCACGAAGGCGCGAAGGACACGAAGAAAGAAGGAAGAAGGAAAATGGTAACGAATGAACCCGTCAATTAGTTCTTGACAGACTACTAGTACCCTTATTAATTCTGATTCAGCAGCTAAAATTAATGCTTCTAAATCATGTTTAAAGCAAAAAACTTTAAACCGCTTTCTTACACGATTATTATTAATTCCTTTATCATTTAATACTTGATTAAAATTATTTAAAATACCATTCTCTAGTTCCTGAATTGTTTCATGCTTGAATTCCTTGTTTTTGGGATATAAATCTGGTATAATTACAACTATTGAATCTGGCTGATTACGGAGAATGTTAACTGCTTTTATTGGTGTTTTTGTTAGTAAATCTTTTTTAGCATCTCCACCTCTACTATTATCATTTCCTTTAATTGCTATAAAGTCTATACTTGTACCTGCTAGTAATTTTCTCTCAATTAAAGGTGCTAATAGTGCTTCCATTGCATATTTATCAGATGTACCCTCTACATAAATTTCAACTTTCATGGAAGTCTCTCTAATTCATCACTACGGTGTAATTGTTCTAATTCATCTGAGCCAAAATCATCAAGCATATCAATTAAAACTTGAGAATTTCCAGGTTTAATAAACTTTGCTTCCCCATTTTCTTTTCTAATTACTGCAATTTGAGAAATATCAAACTGCGTCAAAAAATAAGATGAATGAGTTGCCAATAAAATTTGTGTGCGTTCACAAGCTTTCTCAAATAAGGCAGCTAAAACAGGTAGTGTCCGTGGATGTACACCTTGATCTGGTTCATCAATACAAATTAACGATGGTGGATTTGGCAGTACACATAAACAAATCCAACAAATTAAACGCAAAATTCCATCTGATAAATCCGCAAGACTTAACTCTTGATCAATACCTGATTCTTGCCAAAAAGCTATGACTTCTCCTGGTCCACCACGAGCTTTTACGGTTAAACCTTTAAAACCAGGAATTACAGAACGAAGATGTTGTTGTAGTTCGTCAAATGCTGTTCTATGTTCAGTCATTAAATAGAAAAGAACTGAACTCAAATTACCTGCATCTTCATGTAAAATTGGTTCTTGTTCAATGGGAACTGATTGACGAATCTTCTGATTTCCTATGTTAAAAGAACTATAAAACCTCCAATCACGAATATATTCACGCAAGTTATATAAAGCTTCTAATGATGGATTTGTCATCGTATTCAGCGTTAGTTGATTAGAACGCTTTAAAGCAATCTCTTGTTTTAATTCATCTTGTGTTAAAGCTGTAAATCCTTTTTCTCCAGGTTCTCTAATAACACCTTTATTACCCTGAATATCCATATATATGTATGGATTACTATATTTATCATTAAAAGGTTTAGATGATTCTACTCTTTCATAGGAAACTTGGGTTCTACCAACCGGTCCCATAAGTTCCCCTAAATATCTAATACCAATTGGACGACCTGTATCAATTTCTATATCCCATTCAAACTTAGCTGATCCTGGAATATGAAAAATCTGCTGCCCAATAGCACCAGTAATTATTTCAGGAGGGATATCGTAATAAAGACTATCTCGCAAAAATTTGAGAAATTCAAATAAACTTGATTTTCCCGCACCATTAGCACCAACAATAATTTCTAATGGTTGTAATGGGGCTTCCAAGTTTTTAAAAGGGCGATAACCTCGAATATTGACTGATGTTAATCGGTATGGTACTACCATATTGTTACCTCAATTTTTTTCTCATATATTTAAGTGATTTTTGACTAACAAATTGGATTATGTACAGTTACTAACTTTGTACCATCAGGAAAAGTAGCCTCTACTTGTACATCATGAATCATTTCTGGAATCCCTTCCATGACATCATCACGAGTTAATAAAGTTGTTCCATAACTCATTAAATCTGCCACAGTTTGACCATCTCTTGCTCCTTCCAAAATAGCAGCAGAAATAAAAGCAACCGCTTCTGGATAATTTAATTTTAATCCTCTATTTTTTCGTCTTTCCGCTACTAAAGCAGCAGTAAAAATTAATAACTTATCTCGTTCTTGCGGTGTAAGCTGCACGGTTTTCTCCTTTAAATTTGCCACACTCTAGGAATACAATTACCACGATTTAGACAAGATACTCGCAACATTTGCCAAATATTTGTAAACCAACTTCTGACTTCAGATGTAGAATTACCACGATATCGGCACAAAAATCCATGTTGTAAGCGAGTTACCCCAGCATCAGAGTTTTGAATAATTAAAGAACGTGCTTGGTTGATAATTTCCTGTGATATTGGCAAACCAACACTAATAAAACTACCCACAACGGGGTTTTCTGCTAAACCGTGAGGACTATGAAATACTTCTTCGCTACCGGGGACAATTTGCCTATCAATCCATAGTGGAATACTATTTTGCCAGATTTCCGTATGCGATCGCATCTCTCCCTGCAAAAACTTTTCTCCCCTGGCACTTCTCCCAAATCTCGTAATTTCCCAGCCCAAATAACTCGCACCCGCAGCTAATTCTACCCGCAAATCTTGGCGGTAAATTGCCCC
The DNA here is from genome assembly GCA_031376645.1 of Dolichospermum sp. OTE_75_concoct_329_sub. GTDB lineage: Bacteria > Cyanobacteriota > Cyanobacteriia > Cyanobacteriales > Nostocaceae > Dolichospermum. The sequence goes on from JANMEE010000222.1 coordinate 33,309, forward strand.
ATTAAATACAATCGTTTCTTGGGGTAAATATTCTAAACAAGCATGAGCATCAATTTGAATATCTACGGTTTGTCTTGCTAATAGACCGTTACTACGATATATTTTACTTGCGGCTGCGGTAGTAATTAATGCGTTTGCCTGGGGTTGGAGGTGAATTTGGGATGATAGGCGATCGCCCCCCACAACGCCGCCAGCAGTGTGTAAAATCACACTATGACAAACTCCTTGTCCTTCTGGGTAAAAAGGGCGTTGTACCTTCAAAGGAGCTTGATGGTGGTTGTAAATCAACTGAGTAGAATCTTGGCGTTGAGCATAGACTAAGTTAAGTTTGCCATGCCAGCCTTGTATTTTAGCAGGGTTATCAATCATTTAGAGAGGAGAGTAAAAATTAATCACCTAATTTGTCCACTTAAAAATATTATTCAATAATTTATGACAATATTTTGGTTAGCAGGACATTTAGTCCTGCAAAAATCAACGAAAAACAATACCGTCAACTGGTGATCTGCTTTGTTATGTTCAGTGGAATGATAATTTGATGGCAGCAAAGAGAATTATGAGCTTTTTGGTAAAATAATTTTTAATTTAATTTTGCTAATTTATTTGATCAAGCTAATTTTATATTTGATGAGGTTGTAAATTTTCCGATTCCCGGATAATTGGTCAAAATTAACTATCTGCAAATATTAATATTGGATTTTAATTGATTGGGAGTTAGGAGAGTAGGGAGAGAGTATTTGATCTTTCTTCCTACCTCCTGACGGAGCGTAACCTTAGCCATACTCCGGAACTCCTATCACCTATCTAGGCCATCTGATTTTCAATCGCCCAACGTGCTAATTCAGTCCGGTTGTGGAGATTGGTTTTGCCCAACATATTGGACACATGGCTTTCAACAGTTCGCTGACTGACATTTAATTCTTCAGCGATTTCGCGGTTTGCTAAACCCCTAGCTACGAACTGGACAACTTTCAATTCAGTTGGGGTTAACTGGACATCAAAAGGAACTTGGATGCGGGAACCGTTTTCACCGCCTTTAGTTTGATGTTCTTTCCAACGCACAGTTTGCTTAAGTGAGGATTCTACTTGTGCTACAAGTTCTTCAGGTTCAAAAGGCTTGATCATGTATACGTCAGCGCCTTTATTTAAACCCTTCACTCGGTCTGCACTTTGACCTTTAGCTGAGAGGAAGAGAACGGGAATCCAACTAGTGCGTTCGGTTTGTCGCACTTGTTCGACAAAAGTGTATCCGTCCATTTCTGGCATCATCACGTCACAGATGATCATATCTGGAACTTCGGTTTCTAGAAGATTCAGAGCTTCTGAGCCATTTGCAGCCGTGATGACTTCGTAGCCTCGGAACTCTAAGTAATCCTTCACCAGCAAGATGAGGTTAGGGTCATCATCAATCAGTAGAAGTCGTTTGTGGTCTTTCATGCTGGGTTCTTTCATAACAGTGGCACTTCTTCTTGCGCTTCGATCCATTAAAGTATTGATATAGTTATCCTGTATGGTGGATGACTTCAGATGTTGTCTTTTTTTCCCACTTAAACTTACTTTAACCATCCGAAGTCTTAAAAGTGGTAGTTACTTTCAACAGACTTGCAGATTAATGGAAAAAGTCTAGTAAGGATACGTATAGCAGTAGTCTTTATAATGCGTTATTATAGATCCATTTGAAAGATGTAGGCTAAAAAGCCCTGATTCAACTATCGTCCTTGTGAATCACAAGTCGGTATTTTTTTAAGATGACCCTAGCTCAAAACTCACCCACTCTTTCATTGGCATACTACTGCTTTACCTATCCTTCGGATGTTCAGCCTCTATCAGAGGTTCAAAATCAACCGGGGAATTTTTTGGGGAAGCATGGGTTAAAAATACAGATTTTTTCACCATCCTACTTGCCAATCTACTGGTCTTGTAGAACCTACTCTAATGACTTCTGGATTTGATTGGCGATACCAGACACAATCTAGGTAGACTACCATTATCGTTCTAGAACAACAAACACGCAAGTTTTTGGCTTGGGCTATGGAAATGTCTATGGAATAACTGTTTTCTAGTAGCACTCCCAAGTTCTAGACTAGCTGATTTGTAACAGATTGGTAATTGGTAATTGGTAATTGGTTATGACTTTCTATTCTCTGTCACTTTGAACCTATTCCCTGTTCCCTGTTCCCTGTTCTCTGTTCCCTGTTCCCTGTTCCCTGTTCCCTGTTCCCTGTTCCCTGTTCCCTATTCCCTAGTAGTTTTAGGGATGAGACGACTGTTCGTGGATCACTGTGCGGTTACTCATTGAGTAGATCCCTGATTACAGTTCTATAACAATTTCCCAAGTTTGGAAATAAAGTTGTCCATATCAAAATATTCATTACTTACGCAACAAACCCTGACAACTAAAATAATTAGATATTTGCACTTAAGTATCACCACCCTAGCCTTAGTTCGGAAACCCGTACACAAGCCATGATTGCCATTATGTCCCAGATAAAGCTAAATTAGCACTCATGAGTCGAGAGTGCTAATTTCTAATTTAGAAAAATTTTTGTATGGCAGCCGTATCTTTAAGCGTTTCCACCGTTAAACCCCTAGGCGATCGCGTTTTTATCAAAGTAAGCGCACCCCAAGAAAAAACCGCAGGCGGTTTATTTCTACCCGATAATGCTCAGGAAAAACCCCAAGTTGGCGAAATCGCCGCTGTTGGACCTGGCAAGCGGAATGACGATGGTACTCGTCAAACAATGGACATTAATGTTGGCGATAAAGTGTTGTACTCCAAGTACGCTGGCACTGATATCAAGCTGGCTACAGAAGAATATGTACTGCTTTCTGAAAAAGACATTTTAGCAATCGTTAGCTAAATTGGGCATGGGTGATGGGTAAAGAGTTTTCCTAATTACCTGTTCACCACTCACCAATTGTCAAGAAAAATTAATTAATTTACTACCGAGATTTAGACTTATTATGGCAAAGCGCATTATTTACAACGAAAACGCCCGTCGCGCTCTAGAGCGTGGTATTGATATTCTTGCTGAAGCTGTAGCTGTTACCCTTGGACCAAAAGGTCGTAACGTAGTTTTAGAAAAGAAATTTGGCGCACCACAAATCGTTAATGATGGTGTCACCATCGCTAAAGAAATTGAATTAGAAGATCACATCGAAAATACTGGTGTAGCTCTAATTCGTCAAGCTGCTTCTAAAACCAATGACGCTGCTGGTGATGGTACAACCACAGCTACCGTTTTAGCTCACGCTATTGTTAAAGAAGGCTTGCGGAACGTTGCAGCCGGAGCTAATGCAATTTTATTGAAACGCGGTATTGATAAAGCATCTGCGTTTTTGGTAGAAAAAATTGCTGAACACGCTCGTCCTGTAGAAGATTCTAAAGCGATCGCTCAAGTTGCAGCAATTTCTGCCGGTAACGACGAAGAAGTCGGGGCTATGATTGCTCAAGCTATGGACAAGGTGGGCAAAGAAGGCGTAATTTCCCTAGAAGAAGGGAAGTCTATGACCACCGAATTGGAAATCACCGAAGGGATGCGTTTTGATAAGGGCTATATTTCCCCTTACTTCGCTACCGATGCAGAACGGATGGAAACCGTTTTTGATGAGCCTTACATCTTGTTAACTGACAAGAAAATTGCTTTAGTACAAGATTTAGTTCCTGTCCTCGAACAAGTAGCTCGTTCCGGTCGTCCTTTGGTAATTATTGCTGAAGACATCGAAAAAGAGGCTTTAGCAACTTTGGTTGTTAACCGTTTACGCGGTGTTCTTAACGTGGCTGCTGTGAAAGCTCCTGGTTTTGGCGATCGCCGTAAAGCCATGCTAGACGATATCGCAGTTCTCACCGGTGGTCAAGTAATCACCGAAGATGCTGGTTTGAAACTAGACACCACCAAGCTAGAAAGCTTAGGTAAAGCTCGGCGCATCACCATTACCAAAGACAGCACCACAATTGTTGCTGAAGGTAATGAAGCTGGTGTTAAGGGTCGTTGCGAACAAATCCGTCGTCAGATGGAAGAAACCGAATCTTCTTACGACAAAGAAAAACTGCAAGAGCGTTTGGCTAAATTGTCCGGTGGTGTAGCTGTAGTTAAAGTTGGTGCAGCAACCGAAACCGAAATGAAAGACAAGAAACTGCGCTTGGAAGATGCTATCAACGCTACCAAGGCTGCTGTAGAAGAAGGTATTGTTCCCGGTGGTGGTACAACCTTGGCTCACCTTGCTCCCGTGTTGGAAGCTTGGGCGCACAGCAACCTCAAAGATGAAGAATTGACTGGTGCTTTAATCGTCGTTCGGGCTTTACCTGCTCCTCTAAAGAGAATTGCCGAAAACGCTGGTCAAAACGGCGCGGTTATTGCTGAAAGAGTGAAAGAGAAGGATTTCAACATTGGCTTCAATGCTTCTACCAACGAATTCGTTGATATGTTAGCTGCTGGTATTGTTGACCCTGCTAAAGTAACTCGTTCTGCTCTGCAAAACGCTGCTTCTATCGCTGGTATGGTGTTAACAACTGAATGTATCATTGTTGACAAGCCAGAGCCTAAAGATGGCGCTCCTGCTGGTGCTGGTGGTATGGGTGGCGGAGATTACGATTACTAAAATCTTTTCGTAGTTTTCCTAGTTTGAATAATGGCCGCTTCCGCAAGGGGGCGGCTGTTTTTTGTTGATTCCTACTTTTTCAGGGATATTGTATCTGTTATAATAGGGTTCAGGTTGTCCAACAACGATATTATTTTGAGGAGGTTTA
>JANMEE010000223.1:0-9466 GCA_031376645.1 Dolichospermum sp. OTE_75_concoct_329_sub
AGTTGCCGGAATTTAACTCAAGTAGGCAAGCGCGCTTACACGGGCTCAGTAGTTTAGCTATATATAAATGGTAAAGCAATATATTTATAAGTAAATCTAGTACAAAGCTACTGTAGTAAGAAAATACTAGTTGCTCGCTCAGTTTACCAGTGGTATATTAGGGTTTGAGTGAAATGTGAGCGATACATTCCCATTAAAAAATCAGAATACGCAACTATTAAGGTTTTTATAAATCGGAGCGGCGGGATTCGAACCCACGACCTCTACTACCCCAAAGTAGCGCGCTACCAAGCTGCGCTACGCCCCGTAAATGTGAAATCGGATTTTAGAATTTTGGAGAGGGGATGATTCCAAATCTATATATCTAAAATTAATTAATTCACTCTTTTAAATATATCACAAGGTTAAGGAAAATAGCAAGAGACTTTTCAAAAAACTTTTAGCATTCCTATTGCTGGCAACAATTCGGACACGGCTTCCGCTTCCCATTTACCTTCTGTCCCCCGTCCTGTATTGAGGATAAAGCGCAGATTGTAGGCATGAGCATAACCTTCTACTTCCATCCATAATAAGTCGCTTTCGGCTTCACAGGCAATTTTTTCCTCATCCATTAATTCTGTCACTAGATGCTTCATGGTATTTGCAAGCTGATTGAAAAGGCGACAAAACTCATTTAATTCTGCTTCTGTTAATTCTATCGCCCAATCTTGAGTCCCAACTAATCCTTTAAATTCTGGTGCATCTGGATTCCAACCTATGCGCCAACCCAGCCCACTTTTCATGACTCGTTCCATACCTATTATTCACCAGACTGCTGTTATCCATTGCCAAAATTATACCAATTTGCCTTGCCGATGACGATAGATATAAAAATGAATGGCTTGTATGGTCAGTCTTTCACAATCCAAAATCTAAAATGCTATAATTCTTCAGCGATCGCATGAGAATCTGGCCAACCTATTTTGTAAACATTCCTATTGGCACAGTTTTCGGGTATGATAGTATATCCGTTCTATTAAAACTCTTCCACAATTTTCCAAAATCCTATACTTAGAGGCAGGAATGGCAGCTAATACTAATACCGAGACTTCAGGCAAGCAAAAAGCTTTAAATATCGTCCTTGGACAAATTGAGCGCACCTTCGGAAAAGGAGCAATTATGCGCCTGGGTGATGCTACCCGAATGCGGGTAGAAACAATCTCCACCGGGGCGCTTACCCTAGATTTGGCTTTGGGTGGCGGTTTACCCAAAGGGCGGGTAATCGAAATATATGGACCAGAAAGTTCTGGTAAAACTACCGTCGCCCTCCATGCCCTTGCAGAAGTCCAAAGAAATGGCGGTATCGCGGCATTTGTAGACGCTGAACACGCCCTAGATCCTACCTACGCCGCGGCTTTAGGCGTAGATATTGAAAACTTACTTGTTTCCCAACCAGATAATGGCGAATCAGCATTAGAAATAGTTGATCAACTTGTGCGTTCTGCGGCTGTTGATATTGTCGTTATTGACTCTGTAGCCGCATTAGTCCCTCGCGCTGAAATTGAAGGAGATATGGGGGATATTCACGTTGGTTTACAAGCGCGGTTAATGAGCCAAGCTTTACGGAAAATAACTGGCAATATTGGTAAATCTGGATGCACGGTTATTTTCATTAACCAGTTGCGGCAAAAAATCGGTGTCACTTATGGTAGTCCAGAAACTACAACAGGTGGTAATGCGCTGAAATTTTACGCTTCTGTACGCTTGGATATTCGCAGAATTCAAACTTTGAAAAAAGGTACTGATGAATTTGGTAATCGTGTCAAAGTCAAAGTAGCTAAAAATAAAGTTGCACCACCTTTTAGAATTGCCGAATTTGACATTATCTTTGGTAAAGGAATTTCTACCCTCGGTTGTCTAGTAGACATAGCCGAAGAAACTGGTATTCTTCTTCGTAAAGGTGCTTGGTATAGTTACAGCGGGGAAAATATTTCCCAAGGTAGAGATAACGCCATTAAATATTTAGAAGAAAAACCAGAATTTGCGGCAAAGATTCAAGAACAAGTTTTGGAAAAACTAGATAAGGGTGCTGTAGTTTCTGCTAATTCTGTCACTCAAGCCCATGAAGATCATGGCAATGAGGAAGAAATTGATTTAGAAGAAGAAGAATAGAAACCAATTCGTTTGGTGTTAAGGAAACCCAACAACTTTGTGAAAATGTTGGGTTTTGGTGGGCATTGCCCACCCTACATTTTTTTAACAGCTTTTAATTACATCTAGTAGTTCGCTAGGATGATGGATTAAGAAATCTGGATTTTGTTTACTTAGAGCTTCGGCAGAATTAAAACCCCAACTGACTGCAATCACTTTGGTATTTGCTTTTTTAGCAGACTCTATATCTCTGGTTTCATCTCCTACATAAATTACTGCTTCTGGTTTAAACTGTTTTTGCCGGAGTACATTATTAATAATTGTGGTTTTTCCGAAAATAGTTATTCCTGAATAAATAAAGTCGAATAAATAATCTAAGTTATGACATTTGAGAAATTCGTTAACATTTTCTTGAGAGTTAGAAGTAATAATTCCCAAGTGATAACCTTGATTATGGAGTTCTACTAATGCAGCATTAATTCCATCAATAGGTTTTAATTCTGGAATTTTATATTTTAATTCTCCTTTGACTTTTTTAACCATAAAAGGAATTTTGAATAGGGAAACACCAGAATATTTAATGATTTCTCTGGCTGTTAGATTTCTCAGTAGGATTAGTTCTTGCGAATTAATGGGAACATATCCAAATTCTAGGGCTAAACGATTGGCAATAGTTACAAGAGCATCTACTGTATCAGCAATCGTGCCATCAAAATCAAAAATTATTACTTTCTGGGTCATTATTATGCCTGGATTTGTCAAGATTAGCGCGAGCATTACGTCGTAACATTTCTGGTTTAATGCGCCGCAAGGCCGATGCTGTGAATCTTTTATCCCACTCCTGGTTTGATATTTCGGCTAATTCTACCAGCTTCGGAGCTAAATTACTAGGATAGGGTTGAAAATCAGTAACATCAGTTGCTTGAGCAAATCGTTGATTCCAGGGACAAACATCTTGACAAATATCACAACCTGCTACCCATCCCTGTAAATGAGGTGTAATGTTTGCAGGGAATTCTTCTGCCCGATTTTCAATGGTATGATAGGCAATGCAGCGATTAGCGTCTACTACAAAGGGTTCAGTAATTGCACCTGTAGGACAAGCTTGCAGACAACGGGTACAGGTTCCACAGTGTTGGGTTGATGGGCGATCGCTTTCTAATTCTAGATTAGTTAATATTTCTGCCAAAAATACCCATGAACCATATTTTCTGGTAATCACATTCCCGTTTTTAGCAATCCAACCAATACCAGCTTTTTGCGCCCAAATTTTATCTTGGATTGGCCCTGTATCTGCATAATAACGCGTTTTCACATTTTCGCCTAGAGATTCTAGCCAAATAGCTAATTCTTTGAGCTTTTTTTGCAGAACTCTATGATAATCTCGACCCCAGGCATAACGGGAAATTTTGCCGTATTCATCACCTTGGGGACGTTCATGGGGAGTATAATAATTCAAAGCTACAGATATGAGCGATCGCACTTCTGGCATAACTAAAGTAATGTCTTCACGCTTGGGATTTTTCATCCATTCCATATCAGCGTGATAACCCATTTTTAGCCAATCTTGCAATTTTTGTGTCTCTGTCGGCTCTAAATCACTGACAGCAGCAATACCCACTTCGTGAAATCCCAATTCTTTGGCTTTTGCTTTCACTACTGCGCTGCTAATTAATCTAATTTCATTCATTTTTAACTGTGTTCCCTATTCCCTGTTCCCTGAGATAAGTTTCTTAATACCAATTCTATTTAAGAATCCTCTGGTAACACCCATTTTGGTGGTTCTGATATTTTTTTCCGCAATCTTTCTTCTGCTATTTCTAGCATTTTGTCTAAAGAAGTTTCTTCAATAAATTTTGCAGTTGCTTCTCTAAACTCAATATTGGGACATTTATCCCCTAAAACACACCCGTTAATACAGGCTTCAGCACAGTTAATTTTCTGTTCCACAATCAATTCCTCTCTAAATATGTTTTTACTTTGCAAATAAATTTCACTATAGTAATCCTAAATGAATTATGAAGACAAAGATCCCCGACTTCTTCAAGAAGTCGGGGATCTAAACTAAACTAGTAGTCTGTCAAGAACTAATTGACGGGTTCATTCGTTGCCATTTTGATTCTTCCTTCTTCCTTCTTCCTTCGTGTCCTTCGTGCCTTCGTGGTTCGTTTCTCATCCGTCAAAATTTATTTGACAGACTACTAGACTAACTAATTACTTCGCATCATGTCAGAATTATTAGCTAACACGGGAACTATTGCGGCGATCGCTACTGCTGTTGTCCCTCAACAAGGTAGTGTAGGTATTGTGCGGGTTTCTGGTGATCTGGCAATGGCGATCGCACAAACTCTATTTTATCCCCCAGGGCGACAAGTTTGGGAAAGTCACCACATTCTTTATGGTTATATTCGTCAACCCCAAACCAAGCAAATTGTTGATGAAGCTCTATTATTGATTATGAAAGCTCCCCGTTCTTTTACCCGTGAAGATGTGGTAGAGTTCCATTGTCACGGGGGAATTATGGCGGTACAACAAGTATTACAACTATGCTTAGAAAATGGCGCCAGATTAGCCCAACCCGGAGAATTTACATTAAGAGCATTTTTAAATGGTAGATTAGACTTAACCCAAGCGGAAAGTATAGCCGATTTGGTGGGAGCAAAATCACCTCAAGCTGCTCAAACGGCTTTAGCTGGGTTACAGGGCAAATTAGCCCAACCTATCCGCAAATTACGGGCTAATTGTTTAGATATTTTGGCAGAAATTGAAGCTAGAATTGATTTTGAAGAAGATTTACCACCTTTAGATCAACAAAGAATTATTGCAGACATTAATCAAGTAACGGCGGAAATTAGTAAATTATTAGCTACAAAAGATCAAGGTGAATTATTGCGAACTGGTCTAAAAGTGGCGATAGTGGGGCGGCCAAATGTGGGAAAATCGAGTTTATTAAATGCTTGGAGTCAAAGCGATCGCGCTATTGTCACAGATTTACCAGGAACAACCCGCGATGTGGTAGAATCTCAATTAGTTGTGGGGGGAATTCCCGTCCAGGTGTTAGATACAGCCGGGATTCGGGAAACAGTAGACCAGGTAGAAAAGATTGGTGTAGAGCGATCGCGTCGTGCTGCTAATGCCGCTGATTTGGTATTATTTACTATTGATGCTGGTGCAGGTTGGACTCCCGCAGATCAAGAAATTTATGAACAAGTAAAACACCGTCCCGTAATTTTAGTAATTAATAAAATTGATCTGATTTCCACAGAAGAAAGCAAAATTCTCCAATCTAAAATCGAAAATCCTAAATCTAAAATCGTCACAGCCGCAGCGATAAATCAAGGAATTGATAGTTTAGAAACAGCGATTTTAGAAATAGTGCAACAAGGAAAAGTTCAAGCTGCTGATATGGATTTAGCAATTAATCAAAGACAAGCAGCAGCTTTAACAAAAGCAAAAGGCGATTTAGCCCAAGTACAAGTTACAATCACCGATCAATTACCCTTGGATTTTTGGACAATTGATTTAAGAGGAGCAATTCAAGCATTAGGAGAAATCACCGGTGAAGAAGTCACAGAATCAGTATTAGATCGAATTTTTAGTAAGTTCTGTATTGGTAAATAAATTACCTTTTTAAACAGTGGCTATTTCCTTGATAATGACGTAAGGTTCAACAATCAGAGCATTAAATCGCTTGTTCCGGTTAAGATTCCATTCTCCTACTTGATCTACTGTAGGTTTTGCTAACAATTGTTCATCTATCCAATGTTGCACTGAAGGAATATTATCACTAGCGATCGCTTCTCCCACATCTAATAAATCCAAATTCTCTGTCACTACAATCACTGCATCTTTTTGGACATGGGGAATTAACCACTCCCATTCTGCTTCATCGAGATTTTGTTGTAATTTTTCGCGTAAATCCGCCATAACTCCCCACTTTTTTGGTTATTAGTTTGATTTTACTCTTTCTTAGCTAAGATGGAGTTTACGAGGGTTAATTACTTTTTTTCCGCTTAGATTTCTTGTTTTTGTCCGGTGACTCAAATCCTTTTGTATTGGTTTTCGGCTTTTGTTTAGAGGATTTGGGATTTGATAGGGAAATATCTGCTTTAGAGGAAGCACCTGTGAACATACTAGCTAATTGCTCAAAAAAAGAGTTTTTTGGTTTCTCTGAAAGAATTTGCTGGTTATAAACTTTTTGAAAGTTTTGTAGTCCTTCCTGGGTTCTCATGTCAAATCCAGCTTGCATTCCTCCCATAATAAAGCTTTTTGCCATACCTCCTTTCGCAGGATCAAACATCCAGTCTGTGAACTTGCCTTCGATCTCAACAAGGTAGGTTATAATCGCGTCTGCATTACGAATTTTATATTCCCGCTTCAAGAAATTCCAAAAGGTAACCAGTTCAGAGATAGCATCATCTGCTTCTGATCTGTTCATCAACGTGAGCTTACGGGGTATTATATCTTCCATCACGATTTCTGCCTTTGCCTTAGTCATTTTAGGCAGAGTGAATCCCTCGTAGATGTAAGACATTTCTGTGAAAGTCCTAATCCATTCACCGAAGTCTGGGTGTTTTTGGGTATAAGCTTCACCTTCGGGAGATTTGGTAAACTCCTCGACTACACCATTTATGTAGTCATATAGCAAGGGTTCCGCTTCGTCATAGTCGAGATTATTGAGTTGATTGATGTCAAATGGCATGATTTCACTCCTGGAAATTGAGTCAACATACGCCCAATTTAGCAAAAAAGGTAAAAGGCTGGCAGTAATGTCTGGGTAAATAATTTTTACCTAAACATTAGCCTATAATTATACTGAGATGATTAGCCATAGCAAGTATTTATGAGTCATTGTCTAAATCGTTACTCAAGATTTAGTTAAATGTAATTGTTGGTATGGACACACTACAGATGTAGATAAATTCCCCCCAAACACCTTTGGTTTGCATGATATGCACGTTAATGTGTGGGAATGGTGCGAAGATGTTTGGCACTCAAAGTATATAAATGCACCTATAGATGGCAGTGCTTGGATTAGTAGCGATAACAATATCAAGACGCTAAGAGGTGGTTCATGGAATGACTTTCCTCAGTATTGCCGTTCTGCTACTCGTGGTAGCCACCCTTTTAACTGTGACCTGATTGGTTTTCGGCTTGTATGTGCTAGTTTGGGGATGAGTTAGGAGCAATTTATACTTTTACCCTTGCAAATATTTTTCAGCAAAAATGTCTGAATCAGGATTTGATTGTGAATATATTCTAGGTTTGCATAATTTAGACAGTTAACAACGAAACATCAGATATGCGATATTTATTTTTATCTTGAATGTAAGTCAGCAGAGATTTAGCAACATATTCTGCTAACTTAACAGGTACAGCATTACCAATCATCTGTTCTAAATCTGTTTTTGAACCAGCAAAAATAAAATCATCAGGGAAAGTTTGAAGATAACTTCTTTCACGAGTAGTTAGGGGACGCAAATTTGGTGTTACTGTTGCCATATCTCCAGGATGTTGTTGATAAGTTTTAGGTATTGGTCTATTCACACCTCTAATAGTTGGACTTGGTTCATCAATACTAAAAATAGCCCTTCTTTGATAACTTCGAGGATGACGATAATAATATTCAATCCCTAAACTATTTCCTAAATAATCTTTAATAGTAGTAGGTTTTTGAGATAAATTTGCTTCTAGATAAGTCTTTAAATTATCATCTTTACCACCCAGTTCTCCTATACAGAAAAATCTCTTCCTCTTCTGTGGTACACCGCATAAACTAGCATCTAATACTTTTTCTGTGATTCCATAACCAGCAGATTTGATAATTTGCCTAAATTCTTGATATTTCTGGGATTTTCTAAACAATTCTACATTTTCTAAGACAAACCATTGACTAGAGATATTAGCAACTATTTCAGCAAATGTAATGCTTAAATCTCCTCTACCTAAATTTTCATTACGCTTACCAGCACTAGAAAAATCTTGACATGGTGGACCACCAATAATTACATCAGGTAATAATTTTTTAAATATTGAATAACTATTATTTACTTGACTCAAATCATAATCAAAGATTGGATGATGAAAGTTTTGCTGATAAACATTTATGGCAGGTTTCCAGTTTTCAAAAGCAGCAACAATTTCAAATCCACTCTTCTGAAATCCTAATGATAAACCACCACAACCAGAAAATAAATCTATAACTTTTAAGGAAGAGTATTTCATCTGTATATTCATTAAATTTCTTTTAATCTAGCATCAAAAATTTCTGGATTACTGAAAATAATAGCATCAAATCTCCTTTCAGTGCTTAAAAAGTTTTGTCCTCCTCCTAAAATTATGTTTTTAATTTCTTCCTTGGTAATTCTGGGTTGAATCAAATTATCACAAGTCATATAAGGACGAGTATTAGAACCACTCAAAGCAAAAGCTTTATCATTTTTAGTATTATAGGTTAATGTATCAATAACGAATTTATGATTTATTTTACCAACAAGAGCAAATTCATATAACATTTTTGCTAACCATACTACAGAACGCATAGGTCTTTGTATAGTTTCTTCTGATTTAGCTAATCTTTTAGTGATATCAAAGAAAAGCCTAGTAAAACCAAAATTACTCCAGATGAAAATATCTAAACAGTTGTGATAAAGTTTGGAAGTCTTACCTACAGTTTTCCATATCGGTTGCATGACCAAGGGAGATTGAATTGCTATATTTTCACTTATTAATTTATCTAAACAATCTACAATTTGAGTGATAAAAGGTAATACCTGACGGATACTTGACCAATCTTGAATTTGACTACATACTGGTTCAAGATAATTGAGTAATTTATCTCTTGAATTTTCAAATTCATGAGCAATACTCAGCGTAAGATAGACAATAGTATCTGGTCTTGTCACAATTTCACAGCCATATTGATGATCTGGTACACGATAAGTAGAATTATCAGGTAATGCAGTTAATTTAATTTCTATACTTCGTAAACAAGCATTATTTTTATTAAGATCATGTGTTACTAAATCAACTCGCGGCAATTTACCAACAACTATTTTTCTATAAGGTACATAGTCACTTTCAAAGGAGAAAAATAAGTTAGGAGAAAGAGGAATAATGCCAAATATTTCAGAAACATCAATTTCTTGATGCTGAATTTTTAGTTGCTTGTCCAAGGTTAAATAATTAAGTTTTAAACCCGCATTTCTCACAAACAATGCGACCACAATCTATATAATCCTTATAGAGAAACGGTTTCAGGCATTTTTCACGGTGTCGATTTTTTATGCAATATGGAAACCCAGAACCCCGTTCTTATAAGGGTTTGAGGATTTGG
>JANMEE010000224.1:0-8873 GCA_031376645.1 Dolichospermum sp. OTE_75_concoct_329_sub
AGTTGCCGGAATTTAACTCAAGTAGGCAAGCGCGCTTACACGGGCTCAGTAGTTTAGCTATATATAAATGGTAAAGCAATATATTTATAAGTAAATCTAGTACAAAGCTACTGTAGTAAGAAAATACTAGTTGCTCGCTCAATAATCTAACTGCTATAGTGACGTTGAGAGAATTGTGAGCGATAACCTACTGTAGAGAGACTTCCTTACAAGCAGGATGTAATCAGTGAGAGGCAACGGGTTAAATGGGCAGTACCAGACTCGAACTGATGACATCCTGCTTGTAAGGCAGGCGCTCTACCAACTGAGCTAACCGCCCGTTTCTTTCACTTAATTAATATAGCATAGCCTCTACAAATTTTGCAAGTCTTTTGATAAAGATTTTTTTGGCGCATGGGAAAAGCTGATTTGCACGGTATTGAGCTATACTGACTCAGGATTTAACTTGTAATTTTATATTTTTAATTTCCCAAGATGCCCTCTGGTCAAACGCATGATCGCATTACTATCTGGTCTATGCCTGTAGTATCGGGTATAACACTAGTTTCCACTCACAGCAGTAATATGACATTGTTGGTGGCGGGTGGGTTTATGTTTGGGGGGCTGATGTTTGGTCCCGATTTGGATATTTACTCCCGTCAATTTCAGCGTTGGGGTTTTCTCCGGTGGATTTGGCTACCTTATCAAAAAAGTCTGCGTCATCGGTCTTTTTTGTCTCATGGTCCAATTATTGGTACGATTTTAAGGGTTATATATCTCACGACTTTTTTGGCGGTTGTCGCGTTTGTGCTTGTGGTGATTTTCACCAAGTTAGGAAATGTGGCTTGGAACTGGGGGGAAGTTTGGGGAAGTTTGGGGAAGACTATCTATATATATTATGGAGAATTTTTTGCCCTGTTTGTCGGCTGTGAACTGGGGGCAATGAGTCATTCTTGCAGCGATTGGACTGTTTCTGGTTATAAGCGATTTCAAAAACAGGGTATTCAAGGTTTACTTCCTCGTGGCAAAATTAAGAAACGTAAAGTTACCCCCAGTCGTCGCAGTGTGAAAAAGCGGTAAAAAATATGGAAGTTAATCAGACTTTGCTGGCATTACAAGAATTAATTGATGTGGTGGCAAAATTAAGATCCCCTGAAGGTTGTCCTTGGGATTTGGCACAAACCTCGGAAAGTCTTATTCCTTATGTGATTGAAGAGGCTTATGAGGTGGTAGACGCAATTCAAACAGGGGATAAAAAAGCAATCGCCCAAGAATTAGGTGATTTATTATTACAGGTAGTATTACAAGCACAAATTGCCAATGAAGCAGGTGATTTTTCTTTGCAAGAAGTTGTAGAAGGTATTTCTCAAAAGTTAATTCGTCGTCATCCTCATGTATTTGCTGATGTGAAAGTGGACAGTATAGATGAGGTACACAAAAATTGGGAAATCATTAAAGCCGCAGAAAAGGGAGAAACTTTAGAAACGCAAAAACTCAGTGATCAACTGAATCGTTATCGTCGCAGTCTTCCGCCAATAAATGCAGCTATGAAGATATCTGAAAAAGCTGCTAAGGTTGGCTTTGAGTGGAACAATGTTGATGAAGTCTGGGGCAAATTTCACGAAGAATTAGGGGAATTTCAACAGGCTTTAGCTGAAGAAACGCCACAAAGACAAGAATCAGAATTAGGTGATTTACTATTTGCCATTATTCAAGTTGCAAGATGGCATAATCTTGATCCAAGTGTGGGTTTACAAGGTACAAGTCAGCGATTTATTCAACGGTTACAAAAAATGGAAGATGTAATTAATCGTCCGCTGACAGATTACAGTTCAGAGGAATTAGACGCACTTTGGCAACAGGCTAAAGCTAAACTTGCCAAAGAGTAAATAACAATATAAACAACTTATTACCAGGGATTACCAATCATTGTAAAAGCAGACCAATAGAAAGGGTGAGAAAAACTTTCATCTGCTAATTTTGCTAGTTCTGATGGTAGTGGTAAATCCCCTCTATATCCTTGCAATTTACCACTTTTTAACTTCACCTTCCCTGTGAGCATAGCAATTTGTACTTGTCGAAGTGCTTCTGCTTTCAGAGGTATTTTTTGTAAATTTTCATAAAATTCAATCATTAAAGCCATTGTTCCCAAATCACTAACATTCCACAGACTTGCTAAAACAGATTTCACTCCTGACTTAACCGTTAACCCCGCAAAACCTAATTCTGCTTCTTGATCTCCTAATGCAGTTCGACAAGCACTCAGCACTAATAAATCTACTGGTGGTTGATCCAATTTTAATTTGTCAATTTCATTTAATCTTATTTTCTCATGATCCCATAACTGAATATAAGACTGATCAGGTTTCCCTGGGTTAAATTCTGCATGAGTAGCTAAATGAACGATTCTAAAAGGATGTTTTTGTCTTTGTTCTTGTAAGTTTTTGATTGTAAATTGTTGATTGATGAATCTTTTTCCTGACCAGATTTGAGTGATTTGATCTAACTCTATTGGTACTGCGGGTAAGGATTCAAGCTGAGAAAATGTGGATGCACCCATAGCTAAAATTGGCGAATCTTTCAAGGGATTGTAGCCAGTTTTCATTAAATTAAAAGCAGGAATTCGAGTAATACTGTATTTCTCTATTAAAAATTTTTCTCCATCATGTAATGTTGCTAAAGGTGTTGTCCTTAAACCATCTCCCAAACAGAAAATCAAGGTATCTATTTTTTCAGATTTCAGAGTAAGTTCTAATGGTTTTATCATCCAATCGTATAGTTTTTGAGCAGGTTCTAAATATGATTTAGTTTCCCGTTTACTAGGATTTGTGATTTCTGATTTTAGTTGTTTTACAACTTTTATTAAAGTTACGTTGTCAGCATCTTTGATGCTATAAATTTTTGGCTTTTTCCCAGGAGTAATTATTAATAATTGCAGTTGTTTTTTTCGTGGATATACCCAAATCACAGCAGGTTTTGTAGCAGTTTCTTGAGATAATTTAGTCAGTGTTTTAGCTATGTCTTCAGCTTTTAGAGAAAAATCAGCAAGATTTTGGCTGAAATAATCTTCATATTGTTTTTCCCAATGTTGTTCAACCTTATTTACTGTTTCAATAAAGTTTTTCTCTTTGAGAAGTCCATCCCAGTCTGGGTCTTTGATAGCGATCGCAGGTTGATTTTGGAAAATTATACTAAAGGTAATGGTACTTAAAAACATTAATGTCATTAAAAGACAAAAAGCCATCAATTTTTTCAATTTTTTGAACTTATTATTAAACATCAGATTACTCCCAAGGGTTTAGCAATTTCCTTTTTTATCTTTATTCAAAAAAATACTTACAGCCCTCAAACACCATGAGAGCAAGTACAGGGTTATTCCCTTTACAATAAATAAATTGGTGTTCTAGTGATGCTACATAGAATATCTATTATTAATATACTGGATTTGTCATCATTATCTCACAAAAATTATAACGACGAAATATTGATAGGATAGTAAATAAATCTTTTTACCATAACTTAACGTAATTTTTAACTATGACTACTACTTCTGCTTTAATTCAAATTGCCCAAGAAACCCGTCACGCTGCTACTAAGTTGGCTGTGCTGTCAACTGCACAGAAAAATCAAGGGATTGAAGCGATCGCTCAGGCTTTAGAACTGGCTAAGGATGATATCTTGGCAGCAAATCTGGCTGATTGTCAAGCAGCAACTACGGAAGGAATCGCTAAACCTCTTTATAAACGCTTGCAGTTAGATGAACATAAATTAAGAGATGCGATCGCTGGAGTCCGAGATGTTGGTAAACTGGATGATCCTATTGGTAAAGTCCAAATTCATCGAGAAATAGACACGGGTTTAATTCTCAAACGCATTACTTGTCCTTTAGGCGTTTTAGGAATTATCTTTGAAGCCCGTCCTGAAGCCGCAATTCAAATTGTTTCTTTAGCAATTAAATCAGGTAATGGTGTAATTCTTAAAGGTGGTAAAGAAGCGTTAAATTCTTGTGCAGCCATAGTCAAGGCGATTAAACAAGGATTATCTCAGACTGCGGTTAATCCTGATGCTGTTCAATTATTAACTACCAGAGAAGAAATATTAGAACTATTGCAATTAGATAAATATGTAGATTTAATTATTCCCAGAGGTTCTAATGCTTTTGTGAAATTTGTCCAAGATAATACCCGGATTCCAGTATTAGGTCATGCAGATGGAATTTGTCATATTTATGTAGATCAAGCGGCTGATATTAATAAAGCTATTAATATTACTGTAGATTCTAAAATTCAATATCCTGCTGCTTGTAATGCCATTGAAACCTTATTAGTTCACAGTAGTATTGCTGGCGAATTTCTCCCGCAAGTTGCCACAGTTTTACAAGCACAAAATGTAGAATTAAGAGGTGATGAACGCACTTTACAAATTTTACCTCATCTTGCCGCTGCTACAGAAACAGACTGGCAAACAGAATACAGTGATTTGATTTTAGCCATTAAAATTGTTGATTCTTTAACAGAGGCAATATCCCATATTGAAAATTATGGTTCTCGGCATACAGAAGCAATTATTACTGAAGATATTACAGCCGCCGAAACTTTCCAAGGATTAGTAAATGCAGCAGGAGTTTATCATAATTGTTCTACCCGGTTTGCCGATGGTTTCCGCTATGGTTTTGGTGCAGAAGTGGGAATTAGTACCCAACAAATGCCCCCTCGTGGACCCGTTGGTTTAGAAGGTTTAGTAACATATAAATATCAAATGTCTGGTAATGGACATATTGTGAAAACATACACAGGTGCAAATGCTAAATCATTTACTCATCGGGACTTATAATATAACAGAAGTAGGGGCGCAGGGTCTGCGCCCAGTCCGTAATCATTGGAGAAGACTACTAGTTGAGGTTATTCTTTCTTGGTTTATTATCTAATTGGTAAATGTGTAATATTTATATCTGCTAAATCGGTTCTGGAGCTACAAATAAAATGACTTTTTTATTATTTGCCATCCTGTTGACAATTAACTTAGGTGCTGGATGTTATTTGATTCTAGCTAATCCTCTGAAAGTCTCAGAGCAAACATCAACTAAACTTATTTTTATTATTCGACCAAAAGTATTTTTAGGTGTGGGAATATTTTTTAGTCAATTATTTGTTTTATTTTTATTTGCGACTATTGTATATACACCTATTACACAACTTGTTTGCAATCGTTATTCAAACAATATAGCTACTTCAAATATTGATTTGAGTGCGGGACAAAATACTCTAACAGTGATGTGTAAGTTAACAAAAAATAATTGGTTAGGTCGAGAACAGAGTCAAACGCTAGTTTCTGAGTTACTAGAGGCTAAATTGGAAACTCAGATTGATACTGATGGTCAGGCTAAGTATTATAAATATAATATTTTACTATTAAATGATAGAAATAGTTTTCCTTTTTCACGCGCAGGATACCCAAAATTGAACCTTGAAGAATTGCAATCAATAGTATTAAAAATTAATAATTTTGTGAAAAACCCTATAGAGAAGAATTTAGAGGTTATACTTGATGAAACTTTTACTGGTTACATTTCTGTCATCATTACTGTATTCTGTGGAATATTAGCGTTGCTAGTAGCGTCACCAGGTTTATTTATCACTTGTAGTTTTGATAAAGAAACAAATACTGTAAAACTTAGTCGTTACAGGTGGTTGGGAACGTTAGGAAAAACAGTTTTTCAATATTCTTTGAACGAAATTACTGATGTTAAGCTTGAACGGATTGATACTAGTATAGACGAATACTTTTTTCGGGTTATTTTAGTACTAGGATCGGGTGATAATCTACCATTAACGCCCAATTACACTTCAAATTATATAAATGGAGATTCTATAGTTAGAGTAACTAAAGATTTTCTGGAACTAAAACATAAAGATAGTTCTAGATAAAAGCGTGGGATTGGTAGACTCATAAAAATATGAGTTCTGAAAAAAGCTATGTCTTACATAAGCTTTTGAATAAAATTTGTACCCAATGGTCTGTGATTGTAATTATCTATAAGTCCTCATTTCAAACTAAGGCTTTTAATAATGCTTGTAGTTTAAGTTGCACTTCTGCAAATTCCTTTTCCGGATCTGAACCGGCAACAATACCCGCACCCGCATACAGTCTAGCATAATTACCATCAATTAAAGCCGAACGAATCCCCACAATAAATTCACAATTTCCCTCTCCGTCTACCCAACCTAAAGGCGCTGCATATAAACCTCTTTCAAAACTTTCATAACGGCGAATTTCTGCACAAGCAATATCTCGTGCTGCCCCGGCAACTGCTGGAGTAGGATGCAGTTTAGCAACTATTTGTAAAGGGTGAATATTAGTTGGAACTACAGCAGTAATTGGTGTCCATAAATGCTGTATATTAGATAATTGTCGGAGTCTGGGGGCTAAAACTTGGGATAATAAACCTAGTTGAGATAGATGTTGAGTAATAAAATCGAGAACAAGTTTATGTTCGTGTTTTTCCTTGGTACTATTAACTAGATTGTTAGCATTTGCCGCATCTTCTGTAGGTGTTTTACCTCTAGGGGCTGAACCTGCTAAAGCATCAGTAATTAACTGTTGTTTGTGAATACTAATTAACCGTTCTGGACTCGCACCAATAAAGTTTTGTCCTTTCCCATTACTGGTAGAGAATATATAACAATTAGGATGTAATTGACGCAGGTTATTTAAGGACTGTAAGAGGTTAAAATCATGATTAGCATTGACATCTAAGGTATCAGCTAAAACAATTTTACTGAGATGATTAGACTGGATTATTTCTAATACTGATGCGACAGAGGTTTTAAATTTATCACCGTTTTTAGTAATTTTTTTATATAAATTCAAGGGAAATTTATTAATATTTAGAGAATAATTCTTTAAGGATTTAATAATTGCTAAATGGTGTTGTAAATTATCTAATATTTTGGTAATATTAACACTAGAATTAATAATTGTATTCATTACTAATGTGCAGCGATTATTTTTTAAAGCTATTTGCCAACCAGGTAAGAAAACTGTAGCAGAGGGAAATGGACAATCAGCTTTTTCGTGTTGATCAAAAAAACTGAACGTACAAAAAAAACGGGGTGATAAAAAAGTTTGACTTTCTTCAGAAATAGTAATGATATTATTTAGAGAGTTTTTAATAAATTCTTCTGATTTTATAAATCTGTCTTTACCAAAAATCTCTAATTTATCTACAGTATCAATTGCGGCTATGGCTTCACCATTACTTCTATTTTCAAAATAAAAATTTATGGCATCTTTATGCTTGAATTTATCTAAAACCAGCAAAGGATCAACTAAATCAATTTCTAGGGGAATACTCACAATTTTACTATGATTATGGCGACGGCAATTCTCCTTAATCTCTAATAGTAATTGATTGAGATATTTATAATCTACAAAGATGTGGCTGCGACATGGTGAAATTGTCATGGATGTATAAGTTAATTTTTATTAAGTTATCTTCCTAAAATGTAGTAAATCATGGTGGTATTTTTATAGGTAACATAATTCAGTCACTATTAACCAGCATAGATTTGACTAGGTTCTGGGGTTAATCCTATTTTGACTGCAAAAGGACAGGTTATATTGGAGGATGTGAACCTATAATCACAAAATTAACATTTTTTGGTCATTTACCAAAGTTAAACAATTTTAGATTGATTACACCCACAAGGGTAGGATCTAAACTGATAAACAATCCTAAATCTCCAATCTAAAATATTTAGTCAAGTGTCACAGAAAATTATAAAATTTAATTGATAACTCAAGTTCTGGTAATTTAACTAATCACAACTGATGACTTCAACTCAGATTTCACCACCTCAAGCTAAACTATGGATGGCGGCAATTAAACCACCAATGTACAGTGTTGCTATTATGCCTATATGGGTAGGTTCGGCGGTAGCATTGAGCGAAAAAAAGATTTTTGATACAACAATATTTTCAATTTTTATTGCTGCGGCAATTTTAATTTTAGCTTGGGAAAATATTAGTAATGATGTATTTGATGCTGCTACAGGAATTGATCAGAATAAACATCATTCATTGGTGAATTTAACTGGTAATAAAACCTTAATGTTTTGGATAGGAAACCTGTGTTTAGGTTTGGGTTTGTTGGGGATAATGGCGATCGCATTTTTGCAAAAAGACCCTACAGTTATCGGTATAATTCTACTATGCTGTGGTTTGGGCTATATGTACCAAGGTCCGCCCTTCCGTCTAGGATATCAGGGTTTAGGCGAAATTCTCTGCTTTTTTGCCTTTGGTCCTTTGGGTATGAGTGCAGCCTATTATAGCCAAACCCAAACCTGGTCTATCACCAATTTAGCAGCTTCAGTGATTTTAGGCATTGTTACCAGTTTAGTCTTGTTTTGCTCCCATTTTCACCAAGTTGCTGATGACATAGCCGCAGGAAAGAAATCTCCTATTGTGCGTTTAGGAACTCAAACTGCTGCAAAGGTTTTAGTGGGATTTACTGCGAGTATTTATCCCCTAACTTTGCTATTTGTGATTTTGAATATTTTCCCAATATGGACATTACTAAGTTTCCTCAGTTTACCTTTTGCGGTGAAATTATGTGGTCATGTCTTAGAAAATCACAACCTACCAGACAAAGTAAGTAATTCTAAATTTATCGCTATCAATGTTCATTTTTTAAGTTGCTTATTTTTGGGTTTAGGATTTATTATTGGTCAATGATTGTCAGGATTCAGGATATAAGGGGCAACCACGGGGGGTTTGCCTGACAAGTGTAGGTTTTTTACATTGTCTTGAGAACAAGACTTGGGGGACAAGGCAGACAAGGTGACAAGGGAGGAAAACGGAGAAGGAATGTATGATTGGTAACATAATAACCCATA
>JANMEE010000280.1:0-15612 GCA_031376645.1 Dolichospermum sp. OTE_75_concoct_329_sub
GATTTTATCCAAAAAATACTCGGTTTATGGGTTATTATGTTACCAATCATACATTCCTTCTCCGTTTTCCTCCCTTGTCACCTTGTCTGCCTTGTCCCCCAAGTCTTGTTCTCAAGACAATGTAAAAAACCTACACTTGTCAGGGGGATTAAGGGGGGTAAAAAATCACGACATATTACTTTTTAAACACTCTCTTAGAAAACCCAATATAAACAGCGATTTTTAATGTTGGGTAACATGAGTGTCAACCCAACCTACAAATACTGGCAACAATAATAGATAAAGGAACATGAAAAAAATAATCTCGTTGAAATTTTTCTTCTCTAACTGCTGCTAAAAATTGGCTAATAACATAATCAACGGGTTTTTGGTGATATGTAGAATCCCAGATGATTTGGAAATGATGATCTTGACGTTGGACGATAAACCCTAAATATTTTAATGCTTGAAATCCTAAATATAGACATTTTTCACTAATACCCAATTTCTCTAAAAGCTGCACGCGAGTAACAGGTTGATTTGTCCGACTGAGGTATTTAGCAAGTCCTACTAAAGTTAGCCAAATATCGCTAGTAGTGAGATTTTGAGGTTTTCTCCAAGCAATAACTAATTGTTTTTTTTGATTTAGCGATTGTTTCCACCATAAACGTAAATCATCCCAATTTGTAGGACAATTTTTCATGATTAATAATGATTTTTCAGAGGTTATTTCTCCTAAATCTTCCTGATTTCTCCAATCTAAAATCATCGCGAAATTGTGAGTTTCTAGTTCAGCTTCAGTATTAGAACGTACCGCAACTAACCTAATTTCATAGCGTTTTTTAAAGCTATTGAAATCAATTTCGGCAATACAATCACATTTACCTACAGGCAATTCTTCTTTGTAATGTCCCCACCAAATCCCTGGAAAAGGATTATTAGTAGAATCATCTAGAATATTAAAATCAGTTTTAATATATTGGATTTTCTTGCCTTTAAAATCCTGTTCATTACGATGCCAAGCATTTTCAAACCAACAATTTTTAATCAGTAATTTGGGAATAGGATTTCCCATACCACAGGGTTCTAAAAGTTTCAATTCTAAAAATAAGTCTTTACCTAAATCTACAACCGTTACCACCAAATCAGCCTGTACAGTTGGAGTGAGATTAATTCCCCCTAAAGATTGACGTAATTTTTGATTAATTGCAGCTGTAAATAGGGGGATATTTTCTACTAACAAACTCAAACCCGCTGCAAAGGGATGTCCACCAAAACGATGTAATAAATGGGCTTGTTCTGTGACTAATTGATATAAATCAACGGAATTGATAGAACGTGCCGAACCTCGCGCTAAAGATGGGCTAGAAGCTGTCCCAGTTTCCATTCCTTCTGTACTTAACAAAATTGTCGGTCGCCCTGTTTCTTGGGCGATTTGTCCAGCAACCAGACCCAAAACACCAACCGCCCATTGAGGATCTGCTAAGACGATAACGCTAGTAGTTGATAAGTCTAATTGGTTGAGTTTTTTAGTCACTTGGGCTTGGACATCTTTTTGTAAAGACTTGCGACGGGAATTAGCTAATTCTGTTTCTTCTGCAAGTTGTTGACAACGTTGTATATCTCTACTTGTTAATAATTCCACACAGAAACTAGCGTCACCATGAATGCGACTAACGGCGTTTATCCGAGGTCCCAAACCAAAGGAAATATCTGTAGGGCGATCGCCACTTTTCTGGCATAATTCTAATAATCTACCCACTCCAGGCCTTCTTCTGTTTTCTGGTAGTTTTTTAAAATCTGTCTGCAATTGTTGAATGCCTAATTGTGCCAAATAGCGACAATCACCACTTAATTGCACTAAATCAGCAATTAATCCCACAGCCACTAAATCTAATAAATCAGTTAAAGGATGTTCGGGAATATCTGGCAAACTTAGATATAATGCTTCCACCAATTTATAAGCAACTGCAACACCTGAAAGATGATATAAAGGATGTTCTTTTGCTAAATAACGGGGATTAATAATTGCGACTACTGGAGGGCGTTCTAATGGTAATGTATGATGGTCAGTAACGATTACATCTATCCCTAAATTTTGGGCATAAATAATTTCTGTAATATTTGTACTGCCCGTGTCACAAGTAACGATTAACTTACAACCTTGGGCAGCTAAATTATCAATTCCTGATTTATTTAAACCATGAGATTCTGTTAACCGATTCGGAATATAATAACTTAATTGGCGATGTTGCTGAAAAAACTCACCCAAACCATCCCATAATACCGCAGTTGAAGTAATTCCATCTGCATCAAAATCTCCCCAAATAGTGATTTTTTCTCCTGTTTTCCCCGCAGTTATTAACCGTTGCACAGCCAAATTCATTTCCTGTCCAAATTCAAAAGCATCAGCAGGTTCATAAACTTGATAATTAATAAAAGCCGCTAATTTTTCTTCATTTTGAATTCCCCGTTGCCAAAATAATTGAGCTGCAAAATTACTACCTGTTGCTGGGGCGTACTTTTTGACTAATTCGAAAAACCAATCTGGAGGTTTTTCTGTTGTTGTTAAAATCCATTCCATAATATTAATATTAATTAGGTTTTCTCGTTCCCATTTCTCGTTCCTCGTTCCCATACTCTGTATGGGAATGAATTCTAAAGGCTCTGCCTTTGGTAATAGAAGTATAGGAGAGGCACCAGCCTCTTGATAGCATTCTCAGTCGGAGACTGGGAACGAGATAATTTATTCATCATTATTAACTAAATCCGTGCCTAATTCATTCATTAGAGGATTGATAACTACTTCATTAGGAATTGCTTCTGTTTTCCGGGTACGCATGGTAGGACGCGTGCGTTTATAACCTGCTCGTTCGGCTTTTTGATGTTCATAATCTATGAGTCTACCATAATGTGGATGTTTACTTAAATTCATTGATAAGAAGATATGTTGCCGCATATTTCCAAAACCTTTGCGATTAAAAAACTTCACTGCTCGTGTGTTCGTAGGGTCTGTATCTACTAACATAAACCTCACCCCATCTTCAATCATTCTAGCAATAATTTTATCAACTAATTTATCAGCAACTCCCTGACGTTGAAATTTGGGATTAACTCCTAACCACAAAATATAACCATAAGTCCAAGATGCTTTAGTAATAATAGTTCCTAACACAAATCCTGCTAATTCTCCCTCTGTTTCTGCAACTAGACAATATTCTGGATCTGTATTGTAAAGTCCAATTACTTCCCATTCGTCCCAAGTGCGATATAGATAAGGATATAAATCACTGGTGAATAATTCTTCACCTAAATGATAAATAGGAGCAATATCATCAATTCCTATTTCCCGAACATAAATAATATCATTGTCATCAAAGTTTTTCATATTTTTAAAGTTCAAAGTGATACTTCTGCAATATTTTCTAAACTAGGAAAACTCTGGTTAATATCTGCTGTTACTTCTTTGATTTTTTGCCGTTGACAGCGCACAGCATATTGACAAGATTCACAAATTTTCTGAGATTTGGTAATTTGCGGTAATGATATATTATATTGATAATCTTTTACCCATTTTGTTAGATTATTTAATAGTTGATTTAATTCCTCTGTTGTTTTTTGATGTTGTTGTTCATTATAAGTAAATTTAATATTTTTAGTTTGCTCTTTTGATTGTACAAACCAATAAGTCATAGAGATATTTTCTAATAAATATGTGCTAGTTTCTGCCATGACATACAGATAAAGTCTTGTTTGCCAATTTTGGGCTAATGTTTCTCGTTTTGGTGGTTGAGGATAGGTTTTCCAGTCAAGAATTTGTGCCTGATTTTGATCAGCTATTAATAAATCATAGATGACTGTGAGTAAATAATCTCCAATTTGCAAAGTTCGATAATGTTCACTTTCCCGAAAGGTTTGATTATCAATATTAATAGTAAATATTTCTGGAGCAACTTTACTAAAATCAGTCATCCAATTTTGCAATTTAGGATCTGCTTGGAGTAAATTATCAATAGGTAAACCCATTTCCCGCTGCTGCATGAGCAAGTGAAACCGACTACCCAAAATCTGATATTCTTCGTGTTTAGGATCTAGGGGAGTATTTAATTGTTCTAAATAGCTATGCTGGAATTTGCGAGGACAAGTTGTGAGTAAGTTCAGATGTCCTTGGGAAAGTCGGAGTATTTGGGGAGAAGTTGCTGGCATAACTCTATTTTATCTATTTAAATCTAAAAACAAAGATTCTAAATCCCTATACCCATTAACCACTCGAACAATGACAATACTATTTTCTAACAGACGATAAAAAATTATATATCCATCAATAGGAATTCCTCTTAATGCAGAATCCATATTGCCATAACTACGCCCGATTTTAGGAAACTTCGCTATATTACGACACTTATTATTAAAGTTCTGAACAAATTTTTCCCCTGAATCAATATTATACTGGAGAACATAATCTAAAATATCTTCTAAATCCTTACTTGCCTCTACAGATAAAATATATACCATTATTTTCGATTCTCACGCGCCATCCTAATTTTTTCCTGTAATCTAGCCATAACAACAGCACTTTCAACAACCTCACCTCTTTCAATTTGAGCAAGTCCTACAGCCACTTTTTTAATTGTTTCTTGTTCCCATTCCTGATACCCTTTTTCCCAATCTGATAATAATTTAAGTGCTTTAATTATCACCTCATCGGCATTAGTATAATGTCCTGTAGCAATATAAGCCTGTATCAATTCTTCAGTCTCTGGTTTAAGTTGAATCTTCATGATCTATTTTTCCTGAAATAGTACAGAACAAAATTTATCCCCAATTACTTATTACTTAGTAAAAAATAAAAGGTAAAAGGGTGAGTGTTTATTCCTCGTTCATCCTCTTACCTTTATTCATATACCTGATGCTTATTTCATATTAGCCCGTGCATCCCTAACTGCGGCAATAAAAAAGAATCCGGTGAGAGGAATGCTTAAAACTAGGATAATGGCAGTGGTGGGGACACCAAAATCTGGTTGTCCATAACTGAGTTCAAAAATCGAACCAACAGCCGCAATCGCTGCTACACAAGCACCACCTAAAAACAAACCGGTTTTTGGAGTTAAATACACTACTAGACCACCCTACGCTACTGGTTTTACTGCTTGATATGAAAAGCCATTTTTAGATAGCTCCTGAGCTAAATTCAAGGAATTTTCCACACGATCTACAAATACCACACCATTAAGGTGATCTAGTTCGTGGAGAATACAGCGAGCTAGGATATCATCAGCTTTTAATGTTTGGGGCCGGCCGTACTCGTCTTTGTAGGTGATGGTTACGACTTCTGGCCGTTTGACATCAAGAAATACGTTGGGAATACTCAAACAACCTTCCTGAGCCACACAGAGCTTAGTGCTAACTTGTTTAATGGTGGGGTTAATCAAAACTAATGGCGGATGATCTGGCTCATCTGGTTTGCAATCAATAACAATAAGTTGTTTATTAATACCAACTTGAGGTGCAGCCAAACCAATGCCATCTGAGCTATACATAGTTTGTAGCATTTCGCGCACTAGTTGGCGGAGTTCATCATCTATTTTGGTGACACGCTTTGCAGCTTGACGCAAAACGCGATCACCTAAGTAGTGCATTTGCAAAGGTGGATTTTTTAACTTTTTCTTCTCGACAGCAATATCAGAGGGCATGGTTCTTGATGGCTTAATAATGAATAATCTAATTTAATTCTATCGTTATTAGTGAGGGAACAGGGAACAGGGAACAGGCAAGAGGTCGTAATCTTTACCAATAACCAATAACTAATGACCAATAACCAATGTTTAAATATTTCACGAAACTAGATTACCTCTTAAAAGAGACCTTCTTGGGGTTAAAACGAGGAGGATGGATGAATTGGGCTGCTGTTAGTACGGTGACAGTGTTACTATTTCTATTTGGCTTAAGTCTGCAAGTATCTTGGCAAGTAGAAACTCTGTTGAACCAATTTGGTAGTCAGTTGGAATTGTCAGTTTATTTAGAACCAGGTATACAAGCTTTTGATCTCGAACCAGTCATGGCAAAAATGCCCGACGTTGCTACGGTGGAGGTGATTACTAAGGAAAAAGCTTGGACAAAGTTAGTTAAAGAATTTGGTTTAACTGATATTGACGGCGCTACTCAACAGTTAGGAGGTAATCCTCTGGTTGATGAAATAGACGTAAAAGCACTTAGTCCCCAAGTTGTCCAAAATCTAGCGACACAGTTGGCAAAATTACCAGGAGTAGAGGTGGTGCAATATGTTGATGAAGCTGTAAAACGGGTGGCACAGTTGCATCGAGGTTTAAACTGGATCACTTTAACAATTACAATTATTTTAACTTTAACGGCGATCGCTGTCACCACTACTACTATCCGCTTAATTGTCATGTCCCGTCGTCAAGAAATTGAAATTATGCAATTAGTAGGAGCAACTGCCACCTGGATTTATCTACCATTTATATTACAAGGAATTTCCTTTGGTTTATTGGGTGGTGGAATCGCTTGGAGTTTCATTTCTCTGACTCAACAATTTCTCAACCGCTTACTGGTTAATCAACCTGATTTTATCCAATTTCTCCGTCATGGTTTACAACTCACCACTTCCCAAACCTTACTTCTACCCCTAATTCTCTTAGGTTTCGGTTCAACAGTGGGATTAATGGGTAGTTTATTCGCTGTGCGTAGAGTGGCAAAATAATTGACCGAGAAAATTGACAATTAGCAATAGACATACATTGTAGAGACGTTCCATGGAACGTCTCTACATTCATTCCCAGCAGATGTCTAATGCAAATTAAATCAACGTACAAGGACTTGATAATGCTTTTTTTAATAAAATTTCATATTCTTCACCATCAACGTGATAAGCCCCAAATCTGGCTAAATGAGGATTCATCATTTGTGCGTCAAATAGTAAAAATTTCCGTTGACGCAATCTTTCTACCAATTTCACCATGGCCACTTTAGAACCTTCAGAAATATTAAAAAACATAGATTCACCAATAAAAGCACCACCAATGACAATTCCTAAAATTCCCCCTGCGAGTTTGTCACCCTGCCAAGTTTCAAAACTATAAGCATAACCAGCTTGGTAAAGTAACCAATAAATCTTTTCTAATTCTGGAGAAATCCAAGTTATTTCGCGGTTAGCACAGCCAGCAACCACACCCAAAAAATCCCGGTTAACGGCTACTGTGAACCGTTCCTGGTTGAGAACGCGCTGTAATGACTGAGGATAGCGAAAACGTTCATCTAAAGGGATTAGAGTCCGTTCATTACTTCCATACCATCCCAGGTGATTACTTTCATCAGCCATGAGAAAATAACCTTGGGTATAACCCCGAATAATAGCCGCGACATCATATTCCATAGTTTAGTGAATCATCAAAAAAGCCTCAGATGTATTCGTCTGAGATTATATTGGTAAACAAAATCTATTTAAAATATACAAACATGACTCAAGCAATTCCACCCATTACCCTACCTCCTTCCGAAAATCCCCTGCAAGAAGGAGAATGGTTACAACAAAACTTGTTAAAGTGGCTTGATGGAGAGTTTATTCCCGAAGCGATAAATCAAAATATTGCCAAGCGGGCATCACAGATATTTGTCAGACAACGGATGGAAGGAGAAAATGATTTAGGTTCTCTGGTAATTGCCATTATCACAGAGATGCAATCATTTGATTTTTCTAAAAGCTTTTTTGGAGAGTTTGCGATCGCCAACGCCGTTAGCGATCTACTCTTAGATAGCCTAGGAATTGATCATTGTTGTGGTCAGTAGGGGCGCAGGGCCTGCGCCCAGTGGTCATTAGTCAGTAGCAAATAAAAACAACTGACAACGAACAACTGACTACCAGCTAGACTTAACAACACCAGGTAAAAGACCCTCATGGGCCCATTCCCGGAGTACGTTCCGAGATAGTCCAAAATCACGGTAAAAGCCTCTAGGACGACCAGTTAACCAGCAACGGTTGTGCTTACGAGTAGGCGCACTGTTGCGGGGTAATTGTTGAATTTTACGGTGAACTTCTAGCTTCAGTAACGGAGTTTCTGCTGCTTTGAACTCTTCTAGTAGTGCCTCGCGCTTATCAGCATACTTAGCTACCATTCTGGCGCGTTTCTTCTCGCGCTCAATCATACTCTTCTTCGCCATGAATTCCCTAATCTAATAAAAGACAGCATTTTTTATTGTACACCCTTCCTCGCAATTATTGAGAAATTAGTAAAAAACAGTTACCAAGAATGTAAAGCCCGTAACTGAGGAGTTTTTTTAACTTGATGGGCTTGCATTCGGGTGAGGACATCATCTAAAATACCGATAGCTTCGATAATATAATCACCCTTATTGAGCATGACACATTCTGCTCTTTCTGACATAGCCGCATCGGTGATTTCTGCCCGTGACAGCATTCCATGTTTGACAAGATTTTCTAATACTTGAGTTGCCCAAATTACAGGTATATGGGCAGCTTCACATAACCATAATATTTCCTCTTGAATTTCTGCCAGACGTTGATAACCAATTTCCAGTGCCAAATCTCCTCTGGCAATCATAATCCCAAACGGTTGTTTACCTGCGGCTTGAATAATTAATTCTGGTAGATTGCTAACAGCTAGAGGTGTTTCTATTTTCGCAACTATGGCAAGTGTAGGAGAATTTTCTGGTAATTTTGTGGTTAATTCTTGTTGTAAAATCTGAATATCTTGGGCAGTTTGGACATAAGAATAGCCAATAATATCAACTTGTTCTGCATGGGTGATAATAAAGTCTAAATCCTGTTGATCTTTTGTAGTTAGGGAACTCAGATGTAAATCAGTGTCAGGAAAATTGATGCCTTTTTCTGGTAAGAGTTTTTCACCTTTAATCCGGGCATGGGTGATTTTTAACCATACTCCCTCGGATGTAATTGACTCAACACAAGCGCCAATTTTACCATCATCAATCCAAACTATTGTGCCAATTTTGAGTTCTGTTAATACTTCTGGAATTGTGCAACTGGCTTGGAAACATTCAGAATCAATATTCGTGGGTAAATCATGGGTAAGTAGGAGAGATTCACCTTTAAATATTCGTTGTTTGGAACTGGGAGTAAGGACAAATTTAATGCGGGTTTTTGGACCACTTAAATCCATGAGAATTTTGCAGGAAACTCCTAATTCTAATTCTGCTTGTTTAACATGATTAATCATTGCTAACCATTCAACAGCGGTATCATGGGCGCAATTAATTCTGACACAATTTGCCCCTTGCTGAATTATATCTCGCAGAAATTCGTAATTAGTAGCGGCTTCATTTGGTAATGTTACCATAATTCTCACTCTTCGTTGATCAAGAGTGTTGCCAAATAAATCTTCGGTATTTTGTTTGAGGATGCGAGTGCCTTCAAAAAATGCTTCTATTGGTGGATGGACAATGTTAGAATATTGTTCTGGGCGAGAAATTGCTGTTAAAGTCGCAATTACAGCATCTAAAGTAGGTAAAACTTTAGCTTCTATTCTTCCTAACGACGATAAACCCCAAGGCATTAAAGCAGCTTGGAGTTTTCTTAAATCATGTCTTCTGAGTGCTAAATAATAGGCAAGATTGAGGCTACTATTAATAAAAGATTGACGGTGAATTTGTTTTTTCCACTGCTCAAATATTGCTTTTCCTTCCTCATCAACAGATTGACGAAGTTTCTGTAATGTGATAAGTAAAATGTAAGGATTGGATAGATCCAATTCTGTATTTTTTATCTTTATATCAGTAGATTGCATATCATTAATTCAACTCTACAAATTTAAAATAATTTTGTCTACACTGGATATTCAAATTCATTTTTTACTGCTACCTTTTTCTGTAACAGCGGACTAATAAAAACTCTTACCAATCATCAAAAAATTTAAGTAATGTAGGGTGGGCATTGCCCACCTTATGCGGTTTTTGGCTTATGCGGTTTTTGGTGGGCATTGCCCACCCTACGAACATTTTAAAAATCAAATATTAGTCCTATATTAGCTATTCTCCTGCTTCGGCTGCGGCAATTTCTAACATTGTCTTAATCACAGAATCAGGGTTGAGACTAATAGAATCTATGCCTTGTTCAACGAGGAAACGGGCAAATTCTGGATAATCGCTGGGTGCTTGTCCACAAATACCAATTTTACGACCATGCTGTTTGACAGTAGTTATGGCTTTGGCAATTGTTCGTTTTACGGCTTCATTGCGTTCATCAAATAAATGTGCCACTAATTCAGAATCTCGATCTAATCCTAACGTTAATTGTGTTAAATCATTTGAACCAATGGAAAAGCCGTCAAAGATTTGGCTAAATTCATCAGCTAGTAAGACGTTACTAGGTAACTCGCACATTACATAAACTTCTAAGCCATTTTCACCCTTAACTAAGCCATTTTTTGCCATTTCTGCTAATACCCGTTTGCCTTCTTCGGGAGTACGACAGAAGGGAACCATGAGAATCATATTAGTTAAACCCATTTCTTCCCGTACCCGTTTCATTGCCTGACATTCTAACGCAAAACCTTCCCGATAACGAGGATCATAATAACGAGAAGCACCACGCCAACCTATCATGGGATTCTCTTCTTTGGGTTCAAATTGTCTACCTCCTAAGAGGTTTGCATATTCATTAGATTTGAAATCTGACAACCGCACAATTACAGGTTTGGGATAAAAAGCTGCGGCAATTGTGCCAATACCTTGGGCTAATTTAGAGATGAAAAATTCGGCTTTATCTTCATATTGGGCTGTTAATTCGCTAATTTTATATTTAGCGAGTTCGTCTTCTAATTCATCAAAATGTAATAATGCTAAAGGATGTGCCTTAATATGATTAGCAATAATAAATTCCATTCTCGCTAAACCAACACCATCATTAGGAATAGCTGTTAAACCTAAAGCCTCTTCAGGATTACCCACATTCATCATGATTTTAGTGCGGGTACGAGGCAAGTTATCTAATGGTAATTCTTGAATTTCAAAGTTTAATAAACCTGAGTAAACTTGACCTGTTTCCCCTTCCGCACAGCTAACAGTAATTTCCTGTCCAGTTTCTAAAACTGTAGTTGCATTTCCACAACCAACTAATGCCGGAATTCCCATTTCTCTAGCAATAATTGCCGCGTGACAGTTACAAACAACTACAGGAGTATATTTACTCGTAAACACTAGATAATTATGATGATCTGCAACAGTAATGTTATAAACTTCAGATTCTACTGCATCTGCAACTTTAAAAACTCGTTGCATCCGCAGATCACCTTTTAGAAGTTCCTCAAATTGATCTGTTTCCCGCAGTTGTTTATCGGAAATAAGTAAGTTTTTATCTTTCCTAAGTTTGATTTGACCGATTACATTGTCACCAAATAGTTGATTAGCAGCGAAAAATCGAGTTTGAATAGTTCTTGAAGTAACTTCTCCCTTAACTCGTTGGGTATATTGTAAAATTTGCTCTAATTTTTCGACAATTTGAACATTGTAGATATGACGATTTCTGGTAACTTGAGGAACAGTATTGATTTTTAAACAAGCAATAATCACAGCTTGTAATAAGTTCTCTTCAGAGATATAGATGTTAATCCGGTTATTAGCATAGCAACCATCACCATCAATTACACCCCCCAAAAAGTGATAGGAAACTTCTGAAGTATTTTCCAGGAGAATTTGAGTAATCTGTTGTTCTTTTGCTTTTAAGTCGTAAGCTATGGCTTTAGAATAAACACGATAGGCTGTAGCTTGTCCTTTTACCTGTTTTCCCCGGATATAACCTGATGATACTGCTTTCTCACAAGGAGTAAAAGATTTACCATAAATAGCATTCATTTTGTCATTCATAGTAGCTATGAATGCTTGTTTTTCTGGTAAACATTTTTGGATAAACTGGACTTCTCCACGAGTTCGACTAGTGTAAATTGAACCGTCTGTGATTATTCCTCCAATCAGATAAGCCAAATCAGCTTCTTGATTTTTGTTGTCACCTAATGTGGGAATATTCTGAGATACAAGCACCATTTCCTGAGTATCTAACATTTCTTGAATCTCAGTTTTGGTATATTCACCATTCCGAAGGTTGACCATTTTATGATCAGGAGTTAATCGCAAAATATTATCTGTAACTTTCCTAGTTTGAGATACACTCACACCAATTGTTTGAGATGTCCGTTTCATGGCATCTGTAATGGGTTTCCATTCCATTTGATGGGTTTTAGTGTTCAGGGCTAAAGTTGATAATCCTTGATATCCTTGTTCATAAATCTGCTGAATGGTCATAAAACCTTGATTGGTGAGAATTTTTGTTTCTCCCTCAAAGCAAGTCCGTCCCCCAGAGTTAGTGACAATAGCACTGGCTTTTTTCATAATCGGTTCCCAGTCTGGATCTGTGCGGTTAGTAACTAGCACTTCTCCGGCTTGAAAAAGATTAATTTCTGGTACATCTAGAATAACTCTAGCTTTACCTTGACCTATCATTTCGCCAACGCTACGACCTGTTAATAAAACTTTACTTTTTTCTTTGAGTTGATAAGTTCTAAGAACAGTTTTTGATTTTTGAGATTGAACAGTTTCTGGTCTAGCTTGGACAATAAATAATTCACCAGTTATCCCATCTTTTGCCCATTCAATATCCATTGGTGTATCCATTCCCCGAACTTGGGAATAATGATCTTCAATGATACAAGTCCATTCAGCTAGTTGTAATATTTCTTGATCATCCAGGGCAAATTGATGACGTTCAAGTTGAGGAACAGAGATATTTTTAGTTAATTTTGATCCACCCAAATCATAAACCATTTTAATTTCTTTTGTTCCCAAACGTTTTTGAAGAATGGGTTTATATCCTTGTTTTAAGGTGGGTTTAAATACTAAATATTCATCTGGATTAACGGCACCTTGAACAATATTTTCACCTAAACCATAAGCAGCAGTAATTAAAGCTGCATTTTTAAATCCTGTTTCGGTGTCAATGGAAAACATGACTCCAGAAGATGCTAAATCAGACCTTACCATTTTTTGGACACCGACTGATAATGCGACTTCAAAATGATCGAAACCTCTCATTTGTCGGTAGGAAATAGCCCTGTCTGTGAAGAGAGAAGCAAAGCATTTATGGCAAGATTCTAATACACTTTTGAGGCCATGAACATTCAGGTAGGTTTCTTGTTGTCCCGCAAAACTAGCATCTGGTAAATCTTCGGCTGTGGCACTGGAACGAACAGCTACATCAGTATTAATACCGTATTCTTGACATAAATTTTGATATGATTTAGCGATCGTTTGTTGTAATTGTAGCGGAAATGGAGTTTCTAACATTAATGATCTGGCTTTTTTGCCACATTCCCGCAGATTATCCAAATCTTCAACATCTAACTCTGCAAAAATCTTTCTCAGTTTTGCTTCTAAACCAGCCGCAGTAATAAAGTATCTATAAGCATAAGCCGTAGTCGCAAATCCCGTGGGAACTTTCACCCCTTGGGAACTAAGTTTTTGAATCATTTCCCCTAAAGAGGCGTTTTTACCACCTACTAAGGGAATATCTGCAATTCCCACAGAATTAAAGGGTAATACTAAAGCTTCTTCGGTAATTTGGCTATTTTCTTGGTTGTGTTTAATTTCTAGCATATTCTGAAATTCCTTAAATATCTACTGTTATTTAATTCAGAAGCTTTTCATTGATTTCTCTTTTTTAACCTATCTTTTTGAGAAAAGCAGACTTTGTGAAGATATATATCGAGAAATCAGGAACAATCTTTTCTAACCCTGATACTGGCTTTAATTTTTGAATTTTGAATTGTTTAAGATTTTCAATAAATGTAGAGCTAATATAGAGAAATATTACGTAATATACTGTTCCTGTAAGTATCTTTACAACTTTACAACTTCCTTCTATTTAAGAGTTAAACTTAAAGAATATACATAACAAATTTTAATTGCTCTTAATTCATTACATAAGTATGCTAATGAGCCAACCACGTTTAATAACAGGATTGAAACTATTATGCCTCAGTGTCCTTGCTGTTCCGACTCCCTTTTACACCATATCCGTGGCGCTGAGAATTACTGGTTTTGCCGGAGTTGTTGGCAAGAAATGCCAGTATTAACGCAACATCGTATTGCTGCTGTACCAGCACCTATCTTAGCAAATCTGGCTAAAAAAATCGCCTTACCAGAACCTCGTTTTAGTCCTTCTAACTTACAAAAGCCCAATCCTCTACAAGCTAAACTAGAGACAAACTGGAATAGAGACGTTTTATATAACGTCTCCACGAATTATGCAGCACTTCCCGGTGTTATGAGGCCTACTTTTTTAAAGGCAAAGCTCATAAGTCAGATAGCCAGAAAATTGGACTATGCCTCATAACAGAGGAAACTGCTGTAATTTGCGATTAGAACTCCCCAGCTAAAGCAGGAATACAACGTTCACACAACAATGGATGTTCTGCTGATTCACCAACATGAGTAGAATAATTCCAACAGCGATCGCATTTGGTGTAGGATTTCCCATCATGGGTTTGCTCGACGGCATTAACTACACCAATATCCCAATTATCCTCACCTTGAACCCGCAAAGTTTTTAATCCTTTTAATGCGTCGGGATTATCTAATAATTCCACTTCAGAAGTTAGGAATAAATAGCGTAATTCATTAATCCCATTCCCGTTAACATTTAACAATTCGATAGCAGCGCGTAATTTTTCATCACTGAGATAAATCAAAGCGATAGCTTCTAGAGAAGAACCAATCAGTTTTTCTGTCCGCGCTTGTTCTAAAACCTTATTAACATCACCGCGAATCCGTCGCAGTGTTTTCCAAAATTCCGCTAATTCGGGATTCTCCCATTTATCCTCAAGTTGCACCCAACCAGCTTGGAAAACTGATTTATGAGCCGTTTCGTAGGGGATAAATTGCCAGATATCTTCCGCAGTATGACACAAAACCGGAGCGATCGCTTTAGCTAAATTCTCCAAAGCAATTTGCAGTACCGTTTGACAACTACGACGACGGAAACTATCAGCAGAACTGATATACAATCTATCTTTGGCTACGTCTAAATAAAAGTTCGACAAATCCACAACACAGAAATTCTGCACAGTTTGGAAAAAGCGGAAAAACTGGAAACTATCAAAAGCTTCCGTCACCTCATTAAACACCTCACGAATGCGGTGCAGCATATACTTATCCAAATCTGGCAAATCATCAAAAGCTACAGCATCCTTCTGAGGATCAAAATCATGCAAACTACCCAATAAAAACCGTGCTGTGTTGCGAATCTTATTTCTTACATCAGCTAATTGCTTGATGATGTTACCACCCAACCGGACATCACCAGAATAATCAACCGAAGAAACCCACAACCGCAAAACATCAGCACCATAAGCAGGTTGTTGTTTTTGGTTAGT
The DNA here is from genome assembly GCA_031376645.1 of Dolichospermum sp. OTE_75_concoct_329_sub. Lineage (GTDB taxonomy): Bacteria > Cyanobacteriota > Cyanobacteriia > Cyanobacteriales > Nostocaceae > Dolichospermum. Next base: position 15,399 of record JANMEE010000280.1, read on the forward strand.
CCCACCTTGAATCATCAATTCAGGATCTACCACATTCCCCACCGACTTACTCATTTTGCGGCCATTTTCATCCAAGACGAAACCATGAGTTAGTACAGTTTTATAAGGGGCAATACCATTAACCGCCACACTTGTCAACAAAGAAGATTGAAACCAGCCGCGATGTTGATCAGAACCTTCCAAATACATATCAGCAGATATATATATATATATA
>JANMEE010000311.1:0-25638 GCA_031376645.1 Dolichospermum sp. OTE_75_concoct_329_sub
CCTTGGTTCTCGTAAGCGTTCGGCTAAACTATCGAGATGAGTATCTTGACGGGCAATTAATATTTCTTTAGCTTGTAAAATATCTTCTTTGGTAATAGCAATATCTCTATCTTTAACCATTTTTTCCACAACTTCTTTAGCCAGAGCATTAACTAACCAAGGTTGTCCCTGGGTTAAATCAATGGCTGTGGCTGTGGCTTCTGAAGTGAAAATTTGTCCTGTTTCTTCTGTATGTTGTTGATATAGTTCTTGCACTTCTACAGCATTAAAATTTCTCAGAGTAATGGAACTGACTTTAATATTAAAAGGACTGGATGTATTTAATCTATCACTACCACCCGATGCCACCTTATAATCCCGCACATCACGTAAACCAATTAATCCTACAGAAGAGGGAAAATTTTCTGGACGATTGGGAAAACCATCTCGTAATTGCCTCAGCACCGAAATTAGGGTTTCATCTTGCAAAGAATCAATTTCATCAATCAATACTACCAAAGGGCGGGGTGAAGCTTTTGCCCAATCTTGGAAAAAAGCCCTAATTCTTTGTCCTGGTTCTTCCTTTTGCCATTCCTTAACAGGTGGTTGCAATTCATTGGGTAAGCGGATGGAAATTGTATTATACCAAGTTCCCAAAATCGCTAATTCTGCTGCACTGGGGTCATGATTAAATGCACTTCCCACCTCTGCCGATACCATTACCGCTGCATAATTTCCAGTTGCGGTAAGTTGCTGCGCTAGGGCTAACATTGCCGTTGTTTTCCCCGTTTGTCGGGGTGCATGAACGACAAAATAACTTTCTTGTTCAATCAGTACGGATAAGTCGGGGAGACGATTTGTAGCTGAGAGCGTATAGTGTTTGTCAGGTTTACATGGACCTGCAATATTAAACCAGCGAGACATGGAATTTTGGCTGTTAGCGGACACTTTGAGTGTAGACGATTTTGGGGAAGGGGATGGCAGGAAGGGCTAATTGGGGATTTCTGTTTGTTTAAGCATTGGGTAGATATACTGAATCATTCCGTCTATTACCCGGAAAAGGATGATAGTCAGAAAATTTATTGCTATTCACCCTGATTTGAGTAGTTATGCGGAAATTTTCTGTATAATAGGTGTATTTTGATCGTCAGTCTACATTTAGCTAAAAATATGCTTGGGCAAAACTATTTTGAGAAACGACTAGGTGATATATATCAATATTCACGTATTGCATATAAAAATGGTAAAGGTATAATTAATGACAGAGAATATTTTTGGGAGTTATGTGTAGATGCTTGTGGAAATATAATATTCATTCTAAGTTTATGCAACTCCCTTCAAGATTCAACTAATATATCTAAAATCAAACATTTTTCTGGAGTATCTGATGACGATATTTGGAGTTTAAATTGCACTGATATTCATATTTTAGCAAAAGAAGTTGAAGTTTCTGAAAAGCTAGTAAAGCTAGTTCTATTTTGCCTTCCAAGCTCTATTGTTCTAGTACGCAAAGATCAGTTACCGAGTGAAATCACTTTAGCAAAAGCTTATTTTAGTAATTTCAATTTCTCTGGAGTTGACTGTGAACGAGGATTCTTCATCAACGTTGGTAGTAAAAAGTTTTGTTTCCAAACCCTTGAGACTAATAAAGAGCTTATTAAACTTATTGAGATTGGTAGAATTTCTAATGCACTCCTTTCTCAAGTAAGCATCCCGGTTAATAAAAATGACAGTATTTCCGCGATTGAGGACGAAGCCAATTCGATAAGCTGGTTTTTGAGTCTTCTAAACCTTAATTTGGGTTTTATTCCAATTATCGAATATTCTTCTGATAGTGAGATTCTTCAATATTCTTTGGAGAACACTGTTAAAACTTCTTTTTGTAGAAGATATATAATCGATAATTTTCGTATAAATGAGGGTATCCCAAAGGCTTTTGAAAGTTGTTATGAAAGCTATAAGAATTGGCAAACCAAAATAGATATTAATTCTGTAATTGGCTTCTTAGTGGAAATTAATCAACAAGAATATATAGATTTAAAATTAGCAGTAATACTAATGGCTTATGAATCCTTGTTATTTAAATATTTGTTAAATCAAAGACTATCTCAAGATAAGATTGGAGAGAATATCCAGCAGAAGCTAGGACAAATAAATAAATATTTGCGTTTTATTCCTAGTAGTCTGTCAAATAAATTTTGACGGATGAGAAACGAACCACGAAGGCACGAAGGACACGAAGGAAGAAGGAAGAAGGAAGAATCAAAATGGCAACGAATGAACCCGTCAATTAGTTCTTGACAGACTACTAGTGACATGATGGATGATATGTTGCGAGCTTCAGTGCGTAATCCATTATTCCATCAAGGAGAAATTCCATTGCTAACACTTGATGATAAAATAAATTTATTTAAGAAATACTACGACTTGCTTATAAAAATTATTCTAAGAATTCTTGGTTACACAGGTCAGTATATGTCTGTGGACACTCATAGACCTTCCCAACCGTGAAGGCACTACCTAACTAACTGCACCGTTAAACATCTTAGAGAAAAGCGATTCCTAGGTCACGCTAGTTCCCTCCGGGACGCTCCGCGAACGCTGTCGCTCAATTTCTAAACTCTCTATAACCCTTGTAGAGACGTTCCATGGAACGTCTCTACATTATTTTTCGGAGATATCTAATTTGCAATTATTTAAACTCAAATATTACTATTTGCGTACTTATATTGAGAAAACCCTGGCTTATACTTCAACATAAATAAAATTTTCTCTGAAACCCTTTAATTTAAATCATGCCCCGTTGGTGGTGATAGATCCATTACTTCGGTAAACCGGGAATATTGCACCTCACTAGTTGGGGGAAACTGTGCAGAAACAGCCATTAAACCGACTTTGATATCCTCAAAGAAAATCACACCACCAATTCGTCCGCTGGCTTGGAATGGGCCATGGAAAAATTGCTGTCGGGGAATATGGATAATGAGAGAATTGGTAATTTTGACGTTTTGACCAAATAGTTGTTGACAGGTTTTTTGGACAACTGTATCAATATATTGATTCTGGACAGGTTTACCTAAGTTGATAAATTTGGGATGATCCGCAAAATGATCCATGTAATATGACCAAATTTCAGACAAATCTTTTTCTTCAGTGATGATTTGCTTGAGTTCCTGCCATCGTTTAAAATTCATAAGACATCGCGGTAAGTGGGAAACTCAGTGTCTTTAGACCTGAGAGGGAAACGACTCGTGCGGTTTTAACCGCATTGAATCTTTTTTCATTACCGCCTTGGAGTTGGGAAATTCGGGGTACTTTTGTGATGTACTTTCAACGGGACAGTTACCGATTCAAATTTCTCAACTCTGTACGCATAATGTTTTGCTCCAAAGAGCCTCCCATTTCTGGGGTAATGTTAGCTTCGACCAGTTATAAGAGCTTGTGAGGCTTGTAACACTGTTCCAGTGACCTTAGAACTGTTTAATCGCAAGCGACAGAGCAGGGAACTAGCTTCGCATTCCGGGGTGTCGTGACTCAAATAACGGCTACCCTTAGACTATGCTCAGGGTGGTCTGGTCAGTACAGCTTGTTTGATTTCTCTTACAAGCTCAGTCCCTTTAGGGCTGGGTTACTGACAATAGGGAAAGAGATTAAGAGAGGATGGGTAGATTGGATTATTCTTTGCTTACTAAAAATTTACCATAATTATGCGATAGCGTTCGCGGAGGGAACTAGCGCGACCTAGGAATCGCGTCAGATCACATCGTATGTAGTATAAAATATCGTATTTTGGCAGCATTATGGCTTCACCACTAGGGATAAGATTACAAGATATTGACCAAATAATTCATAATTCTTCGTTGGTAATGCGATCGCTTAGGGATCGTGGATTAAATAAAGTGTAATACTGCCAATGATACAGCACTTCCGGCTGTTATGAGGTACAGTAGCAGCAACTAGCAAACCAGTTTCTTAAATGTTGAGGATTTGTTAAGTCGAGTGCAACTGAGATTAGCTTATCAAGCATTTCTGTTGTAGTTGGAGTAAAGCTGCGTAAGAAAGATTTGAAGGGATTCATACCTGAGTCTGGTAAATGGGACTTTCACCCATATCAGACCGAGAGTTCAACCTTTTCTATTACTAGATTGGGTCGGTTAGCTTATGTACGGACTTACACCGTGATTCAGTTAACAACGAACCGCACCTGAATATCTAGTCGTGATTTTGCCTTTATATGTGCAGCATTATATGATGTTGACTCGGAATCTGATTTATACAGGTTTAACCCGGGCTAAAAAATTAGCAATTGTTATTGGTGCAAAAAAAGTCATATCATTAGCGGTGCATTCTACTGATGATATCCAAAGATATACAAAGTTACGGCAAAGATTGGTATTATTGAGTAACACCATCAGGTCTAAAGATACTGAGAGTGTTACTTGAGGGATAGTTTTCCTATTAACAGTTTTATGTCAGAATCCGATTTAGTTGCACGAGCCAAACAGGGTGATGTAATAGCCATTACCTCTGTGTTAAACAAGATACTGCAATCTCAGGGCATAACAGCCAAAGTACAAGTTAAAAATGGCTGTTTGCATATACTTTTAGAATCTCCACAAGTTCCAGAGCAGCAATCAGCTATTTTTTTCATTCAAAAAACCATAAATAATCTCAAAATTGCCTCAATTCAATCCATCAAAATTTATGGACAACAAATAGGAAAATCTCATGCAGATTGGACAGAAATATTACAATTACCAACAACAGACAGTCAAACCTCAGTTCAAAAAACTCCAAATATTCATCAACTGGCAAGAGAAGGTGATGTAGAAGCAATAAAATTATTGATTAATCGAGCTATAGAACATAAGAATATAATGGCATTGATTAATTTACAAGATAATTGTTTAGAAATCATCCTTGAATCTATTGATGTTCCCAATGAGAATATTGCTACTACTTTAATTATTAGAGAATTTAAAACTTGGAAACCTGACCTGATTTCAACAATCAGAATCCAGGCTAAAAAATGTGGGGATAATTTTTATAGTTGGCATCAAGAGTTAGATTTAACATCTGGATCTAATTTACTGGATTTTACATCTAGAACTAATTTACCAGATTTATCACCTCAATATTCATCTAAAGTTAGTAAACCTAATAAAACTAGGTTTACGATAAAAATGGATTTGAATAATTTAGATCATTTTCAGGCAGGATTTATTATATTAATAGCTATTTATGGTATATTTGGTAGTCTAAATCCAGGTTTAGATGGACCATTTAGGTGGTTACACTTTCCAGATTTAGCTATACATGAAACGGGACATCTCATATTTATGATATTATTTGGCTCTGGTAGTTTCATGCATATTTTGGGTGGTTCATTAACTCAAATTCTATTTCCCGCTGCCTTTACTATATACTTCTTCTTATACGCTCAAAGATATTCTAGTGCCATTACACTATTTTGGACGGCACAAAATTTTATGGATGTTTCTGTCTATATTAAAGATGCTCAAGCGCGAGAACTTCCTTTAACAGTGGATGATCCTGATGCCCATGATTGGTATAATCTTCTGGGCTGGATGAATATATTACAATATGATCAACAAGTTGGTAATTTTGTCTATTTTATTGGATTTTTAATATTTATTGTTTCTATTGTATTAGGAATTTATTTTTCTCAACTTCCAGAAAAATTCCAGAAAAAGTAGTTTATCTGTTAGAGGGTGTTTGAAAAGTTAGAAGTTGAGTAAAAAAAACTCTCCGGGTATAATCTGTAAATACTAAAGGTACAGAACCGTAGAGAGCAATGGATTTGACACTCTGCGCTCTAAAGAGAGGCAGATTCTATAGAGAGTTTCAGTCTATATCCCTCAGTTATCCCAGTTTCAGGCAGGGCTCCTTGATATTGGGTTCCTGCCCTGATTTCGTTTGCCCAAAAGGGCGAAATCATATCTGACAGGCGTATACTTTCCAAGAGTCCCCCGGTAGGTTTTTATGTCTTGTACTGACAACTCAATCATACCATAATATTGAAGGCGAATAAATTCGGCATTTGTCGGTTTTCCCCTTCGGTCTGAAGACGCGAAGCTCCCAACCTTCCCGTGTTCCTCTGGTGGGTGATGGACGTTTGCCGTTGGATTGAACAGGAAGGTGTTACGACCACAGCAAACTAAAAGTTTCGTGGTACTCAAAAAGCGATGGGTTGTGGAACGTACTTTTGGCTGGCTGATGTAGGATAGATATAACACTTTTATTTATCCTTGATTTATGTCTGACTTAAAAAAATCCCTGATCTATCCCACCATTAGCAAAAGTGATCAAGTAGATGATTATCACGGAACTGTGATTACAGACCCTTACCGAGCCTTAGAAGACCCGGATACAGAAGAAACAAAAGCTTGGGTAGAAGCGCAAAATCAAGTTACCTTTACCTACTTAAACGAAATTCGTGCCAGAGAAAAAATAAAACAGCGTCTTACTAAACTTTGGGATTATGAAAAATATGGAACTCCCTTTAAAGAAGGTGAAAGTTATTTTTATTTTAAAAATGATGGACTGCAAAATCAAAGTGTTCTCTACACTCTTCCAAGCTTAGAAGCCGAACCCAGAGTTTTACTTGATCCTAATCAACTTTCAGCAGATGGCACAATTGCCCTTTCTGGAATTTCCATCAGTGAAAATGGTCAACTTTTAGCTTATGGTTTATCTAGCTCTGGTTCAGATTGGCAAGAATGGAAAGTTAGAGATATTGCCACAGGTGAAGATCTACAAGATCATCTACAATGGATTAAATTTTCCAGTGCCTCTTGGACTCATGATCATCAAGGTTTTTTCTACAGTCGTTATGATGAACCCAACGAAAAAACCAAATTAGAAGATGTTAATTATTACCAAAAGCTCTATTATCATCAACTTGGTACACCCCAATCGGCAGACATCTTAATTTATCATCGTCCTGATGAAAAAGAATGGGGTTTTGGTGGAAGTGTCACCGAAGATGGTAAATATTTGATAATTTCTATCTGGCTAGGGACTGACTCCAAAAACTTAGTTTTTTACAAAGATTTAACAAATCCAAATTCTCAAATTATCGAACTAATTAATCAATTTGAAGCAAATTATAGCTTTATTGATAATGATGATCATCTTTTCTATTTCCGGACAGACTTAAATGCTCCAAAAGGCAAAGTTATTGCCATTGATACTAAAAAACCAACTTCAGAAACTTGGCAAGAAATTATTCCCCAAGCTTTAGAAAAATTAGAAAGTGTTAGTATTCTGAATAATCAATTTGTGGCTGATTATTTACAAGATGCCCATAGCCAAATTAAAATATTTGATCTCAAAGGTAATTTTATTAGAGAATTAGAATTACCCAGCATTGGTTCAGCAGGTGGATTTGCTGGTAAACGGCATGATACAGAAACATTTTATAGTTTTACTAGCTTTACTACACCCGTAACTATTTATCGCTACAACATAGAAACGGGTAGAAGTGAAATTTTCCGGCAGCCAAAAGTAGATTTTAATACTGATGAATATGAGACAAAACAAGTTTTTTATGCAAGTAAAGACGGGACAAACGTGCCAATGTTTATTACTCACAAAAAAGGCATTAAACTAGATGGTAATAATCCCACTTATCTCTATGGATATGGTGGTTTTAATATCTCATTAACACCAAGTTTTTCGCTTAGTCTTTTAATATGGCTAGAAATGGGGGGAGTGTATGCTGTTCCTAATTTGCGTGGGGGTGGTGAATATGGAGAAGAATGGCATCAAGCAGGAATGAAATTGCAAAAGCAAAACGTTTTTGATGATTTTATTAGTGCGGCTGAATGGTTAATTACTAATCATTACACTAAACCAGCAAAACTAGCTATTGGTGGGGGTAGTAATGGTGGTTTGCTAGTGGGTGCTTGTATGATACAACGTCCTGATTTGTTTGGTGCCGCCTTACCAGCAGTCGGTGTTATGGATATGTTGCGTTTCCATAAATTTACCATTGGCTGGGCTTGGGTGGCTGAATATGGTTCTTCCGAAAATGCGGCAGAATTTGCAACTTTATATGCTTATTCACCTTTGCATAATTTGAAGCCAGGAACAGCTTATCCGGCTACGTTAATTACTACCGCAGATCATGATGATCGAGTAGTACCTGCACATAGTTTTAAATTTGCTGCGGCTTTACAAGCAGCGCATGGTGGTGATGCACCTGTATTAATTAGAATTGAGACAAAAGCGGGACATGGTGCAGGTAAACCAACAGCAAAAATTATTGAAGAAGCAGCAGATAAGTGGGGTTTTTTAGTCAGGGTTTTGGAAGTTGAAGGGGGTGTTTGAAAAGGCGAATATAATTCGCGTCTACACAGACAAAACCCACCTATTCCTTCGGTCCCGTAAGGGATACGTGGGTTAAAAAGCTGACTTTTTGGTTAGTTCACGCAGGTGGATTTCGTTTGTGTAGTAGCGAATTATATTCGCCGATAGCGAAGCGTGGCGTTAGCCATAAACTTTTCAAACATTCTCTAAGATGGCATTAAGATAGCATTTTCTTTTATTCACTTTTATATTAAGAATAGTAAACAATAATTGCCTTTTGTACCTATATTCGGTAAGTCCAGATCTGTTACCATAGCCTGGTAACAGATGACACAGAAAGATTTAGGAAATGAGGTGAAAATTTATGGATAAGTAAGGAAAATTAACAGTGAAAGCATCCCTCAAACTGGTTCAAACGGCTGATGAACGGCAGATTGCCGCATTTTTTCAGGAATCCGTAGGTGAATGGCGTTCTGAACGGCGTTACTACACCCTACCCCAGGGAGAAACTAAGGAAATGGAAAGTATTATCACTATCCGATTTTTAGAACAGGGGTGTGAAGAGTTAGAAAAACTAGCTCAAATCCATGATTTAGTTGATTTGCAAAGTTTGACCTGTGGTGCCGAAGTATCTTGGCAAAGCACTGATATAATTAAAGCTAGACAAGAATCTCAAGGTCTAACTCTGTTTGGGGCTTTAGGTAGTATACTATATAGAGATCGTGGTTTTGCCACTTCTAAACCAGTTACAGCGGATTATTATTTATCAAATCCTCAAACTCTGTGTTTGCGAACTGAATATAATAATTCGGTGTTTGAGGAAGAAATCAAACTTATTGGTAGTAAATATCGGACTCGACAAAGCATTATTTCCCGTGCCGGCGAACAGTTAATGATTGGTCAATACTTAGAAAAGCGGATATAAGCTGAGATTTTGTGGCTGAAGTCGGGGGATAGGGTTAATTAAGGGCTGTAATTTACGAAAGCGACTGCTCATAAGCAACAAATATGACTTTTTACAACATTTTTTCAACTTCTTGCCACAATTTTGATTTTTTGTGTAATCATTAGGGAGTGGGAATTAATTCGGCGGTAATGTTTGTGGTTAGTATTGACAGGCTTTCCCTTTTGGTATTTACAGACTTTTCTCCGAAATCTAAATCTCTACACTCTTATGATTTTGGAAATACTCTATGTCAATTTACGTTGGTAACCTCTCTTATGAAGTTACACAAGATGCCCTGAGTGCTGTTTTCGCAGAATACGGTTCTGTAAAACGTGTTCAACTTCCTACTGACCGTGAGACAGGTCGCTTGCGCGGCTTCGGTTTTGTAGAAATGGGTACTGATGCTGAAGAACAGGCCGCTATTGATGCACTTGATGGTGCTGAATGGATGGGTCGTGACTTGAAAGTGAATAAAGCTAAACCTAAGGAAGACAGAGGTTCTTTCGGTGGCGGCGGCGGCGGTAACCGTGGCGGCGGCGGCGGTGGTAACCGTGGCGGCGGCGGCGGCGGCGGTCGTTACTAAGCTGAATATAGCTAAGTTTTTTAGCTATTAATTGCTGAAAAAATTACCTATTCCGTTCGCGGGGTAGGTAATTTTTTTGATCGTAATTTCCTAAAATTGCAATTCAAATCCTGGTAATACTTCTTCTCCAGAAAGTAATATGGGAAGTTGGACAATTTCTACAGGTTTTCCTAGTCGGTAGATTTCCACCTGTTGATTTTGGGGGTTGTAAAAGATGAAATTCGTCTCGCAAACCCGGTTACTCTGGATCTTCGCTAGGTAAATCATACATTGTCGGTAGGAATTCCTGAGCAGAACGCGGTGGGTCTGTTTGATACATAACGGCTGCAAAAAAGAAATGTCAACTTCACTATATGCTTGTTCTAATTCTTGATATTGCAATAAATCCAGTGCTAACTTTATTGCTTGAGAACTAGATTTACACACTTTAATAATTTTGTAGTTCTCAAAAAACTATACTTATGGTGCTGGTAAGGAAATTGATATTTTTTCTATTTGCATGGAATTACCATCTGGTGATTTTTTACCTAAATCAGTAATTAGGTTTAAAAAATTGCACTAAATTCATTCATGGTGTGTTATGCTCTGTTATTATGTAGCAATACATAAGACAATAACCCCGGTAACTATTGTTAAGTGGGGTAAATTTCAATGTCAAATAAATTTACGGAGGAAATCAGTGTTTAAGCACTATTTTTGTATTTTCGCTTGCTTGTGTGCGCTAGGATACATTTCTGAAAATGTGGCAACAGCGGCAAAAAGCGGCGATTCCGCAGTTAAGACAGTAGAATCAATACTTACGAAAATTAAGGAGAAATAAGAAAGAAACTGATCTATTTACCAAATACGCATAACAAAAGCAGTTAACAGCTACTTTTTGTGTTTCCTTTAACTCAAGGTAGTGTTATCATACATAACACTGCCCTTTTTTTATCCCAATGTTTCATTTAATATAGCTTTTATCCCAATTATTGTCAATACTTAAATTAAAAACAGGATAATAGTTCATTTTGATACTGTAGCGATTTGTTCTCGTTTCTCGTTCCTAGTCTCTGACTAGGAATGTAGTTGATGAGGCTCTGCCTCAAGTACCAGCACAAAATCGGGTAAAATGGCTTGTATTCTGGGATTGGAGGCAGAGCCTCCTGGTAGGCATTCCCAGCCGGAGACTGGGAACGAGCAGTATGTCTGTTTTAATTCCATTCTAAAACAAGTAAAACAACTAAAATAAAACATGGTTAAATATGTAAAATGAATGCTCTTGGTCAAATTGTAGTAGCTGCATATACATAACAAAAAATGAGATTAAACTTATCTATGCTCGCTTATAACCATCCTTTCTTCTAGGAGTCGCTGCAATTTGAATAATTTTGAATTTATAAAGGTAGGTAAATTATGCTTCAAGCCTTACCAAAAATAGTAACTTTTGCAGAATTTATAGAATGGCTGCCTGATAAGGGACGCTATGAATTACATGATGGAGTAATCGTTGAAATGAATCCACCAGTAGGTTTTCATGAGGATATTATTTGTTTTTTAGCTGAGAGAATCACGGCTGAGTATTTACGCTTGAATTTACCGTATGGAATCCCAAAAACCACTTTTGTTAAAACACCAGGAAGCGAATCCAGCTATTTACCAGATGTGTTAGTAATCAATAGAAACATTCTAGCAACTAACCCAAACTGGAGAAAATCAGCAGTAATTTCTGAACCTGATTCTATTCCTTTAGTTATTGAAGTTGTAAGTACAAATTGGCAAGATGACTATTATAAAAAACTGGGAGATTATGAAAGATTAGGTATTCCTGAATATTGGATTGTGGATTATTTAGCACTGGGAAGTAAAAGGTTTATTGGTAGTCCTAAACAACCAACTATTTCTATTCATCAACTGATAGATGGAGAATACCAAGTTAGTCAATTTACAGGTAGTGAATTGATAGTATCATCAACTTTCCCAGAATTAAAGTTGACTGCGGAACGAATTTTTAAAGCTGGTCATATTAATTAAACTGTACATTTAGGTGGGCATTGCCCACCCTACTGTTTAATAATAACTTGCTGATTTGCGATAATGTACCGCTGTGACAGCATCTTGATTTAAGACTTTACCATCATCAACAGTGGCATAAACTAACCAATGATCACCCGCTTCCATCCGACTTTGGACAGAACATTCTAGATACGCTAAAGCCCCATTGAGAATAATCCCGCCATTATTGGCTTCTTGAGTTTCCAAACCAGCAAATCTATCTTGTCCAGGGGTATAGACTTTCATAAACTGCTTGCGGATTTCTCTTCCTTCCGCCAAAATATTAACTACAAACTTGTTATTTGTGTAAGTCATAGTTTCCATAGCTCGGTCTTTAGCTACTGCAATGGTTAAACCAGGAGGATTAAAGCTGGCTTGTGTTACCCAAGAAGCTAACATTCCTGTTTTTACTTCTCCTTGAATCGCTGTAACCACACATATAGAACCAACAATCCGCCCTACAGCTTGTTCTACATTACTTGCAGGTTGTTTAGCGACAACTGATTTTTTCGCGGCGCGTTTCAAAGCTTGAGCAAAATCAGTTCCCGCTTCTTCACAGGTTTGTAAGGTAACTTCGTTGGGTTTAAATTTAACGCGAATAGTATCAAAACCAAATCTGTATCCTGCGTCTTTGAGTTTGCTTTCGATTAAATCAACCGCTTCTCCACTCCAACCAAAAGAACCAAACACACCAGCTAATTTATTGTTAGTAGCGGTAGAGAGGACAATTCCTAAAGCCGTTTGGACTGGGGTGGGTGCGTGTCCACCTAAAGTGGGAGAACCAATCACAAAACCGGCAGATTTTTCAATTGCGGCTTTGATTTCTTCAGGTTCGGTAAATTCGCAGTTGATAGACTCGACACTTACACCAGCTTTGGTGATACCGCGAGCGATCGCCTGTGCTAAAGTTGCAGTATTGCCATAGGCTGAGGCGTAAATTAAAGCTACAGTCATATCAGCGGAAGTTTGCTGTTTAGTCCATTCCCGATAGCCTTGGGTAATGTCAATTAAACCATAGCGCACCATTGGACCATGACCAGTAGCGTACATTCGCACTGGCAAATCTGCCAATTTTTCCAAAGCCGTTTCGATTTGTTTGGCGTGGGGAGCCATTAAACAGTCAAAATAATAGCGTCTATCCTCATTAAATACTTCCCAACCTTCATCAAAAACCTGATCTGAGCAAATATGCGCCCCAAATAATTTATCAGAAAACAAAATTTCTGTTTGTGGGTCCCAGGTACAAAGTTCGTCAGCGTAACGAGGGTTAGGGGTAGGAATAAATTGTAAATGATGTCCTTTTCCTAAATCTAGGGTTTCTTCTCCCCGCATAATCAGAATTGGTAAATCTTCTTTTTCCAAAGCAGCGCGTAAATTTATCGCTCCTGGATTAGAACACACAAAGGTAATTTGGGGGGCAATTTCTAGTAAAGCTTTTAACGTCGCGGCGCGGTTGGGGTTAACATGACCCAGAATTACATAATCAAGTTTTTTGACATCAAACCGCTGTTGTAAAGCTTGGAGATAAATTTCGGTAAAAGTTTCGCCAGGAGGGTCAAACAGGGCATTTCTATCGCCTTGGATGAGATAAGAATTAGCTGTTGTTCCCTTAGCTAAAGCATATTCAATTTCAAATCTTAATCTTGCCCAACTGCGCGATCGCAATACGATAGTATCTGTACCAATGGGCAATATTTGCACATCACGGGGTTTGGTTTCTGACATAATTCCTCTCTTTAAATAATTTTTTGTATTGACAATGAAATTCAGTTGTTAAGGGTCGTTTATTTAAGCTTAAAGTCTACGACAAACTGGACGTGAAAGGGCGCGGCGAGATTCGAGAGTAGTGTAAGCACCTAGCAAAGAAACGGGTAAACGGTTGGTGAGAAGTTCAATAATTTTGGCATTGATACTGGTAGCTGGAGTGTCATCTGGAAGATTAATGAAAATAGCTCCGGCTGTAAAGTTTTCAGTCCACGTTCTTGGATCTGCAAGTCCTCTGTCACGAGTGATAATAATGGCATCAGCGACAACAGCAGCTTCCATAACTTGAGTATCGGGATGTCCACGCAAGCCTATATCACGCACATCTTGCACAGAAAAACCTAACGCAGCTATTTGAGGTGCAAGGGAACGAGGCATATTTTCATCAACTAGGAAATTCAAGATTTATGCTCCCAGTGCTGTAACTTGGGTGTGTTTCACCAATTCAGCGGCGTAACTGAGAGCAGCTTCAACTTGGGTTTTACTGAGTTCGTATTCTTGCATAACTTCTTCCTTACTCATACCTCCAGCCAAAGAGCCGATGATAATAGAAATAGGAACACGAGTGCTAGTAATAACTGGTGTACCGTTGTGGATGCTACTATTTACACTGATGTGCGGTGCGATTTCCATAGATACCTCTTGAGATTGCTATTTCTTATTTTCTTGTGGAAATCTCAGTTAGGGAAGAAATTGTCATTCAAAATCACAATAAACCTTTTTTTAGATCAGGTGGGCATTGCCCACCCTACTTTAATAGTGATTTCCTACTTTGCGGTGGTGTACTGCTGTCATGGCATCGGGGTTGGATACTCTGCCGGCGTAGGCTGTGCTGTATACTGCCCAATGATCACCACAGTCCATGCGGCTGACGACTTCACATTCTACGTAAGCTAGAGCATCTGTGAGGATAGGTGCGCCGTTTTCTGCGGCTTGGGTTTTGACTCCTTCAAAACGATCTGCACCGGGGGCAAATCTCTTTAAGAAGTGTTTCATTAATGGTTGATAGTTGCCTTCTTCGAGTACATTGAGGACGAAGCGATCGCCTACTTGCATGAGTGATTCTATTGCCCGATCTTTGGATACAGCAATGGAAAAGCCCAAGGGTTTGAAGCTGGCTTGACTTACCCAGGAAGCTAACATGGCGCTGGATACATCGTCTTTTTTGGCGGTGATGATATATAAACCACCACTAATTCTGCCCAAGGCTTTATCTAAGTCAGCGCCAAGAGATTTCATGGCTTTGATACTTTTGTCTCTTGTCACCCATTGTCCTAAGTCTGTACCAGCTTCTTCGCACTTTTTGTAGATGTTAGCTGTGGGTGTGTCCCGAATTTCAATGACGGGGAAAGCGATATTTAAGCCTAAAGCCCGGAATTTATTTAATAGGGGATAGGTAGCTTCATCATCTCCTCCACCGGTTTCAAAAATGCCAATTGCTTGTTTTTCTTTGGCAGAACCTAAAACGGTGCTGAGTGCCGCTTGAATGTGAGAATTACCTGAAGCTGGGGGCATTCCTACGACTAAACCTGTACAACGTCCTACCAATTCTCGCAGTTCTTGTAATTCATTAACGCTGGCTAAATCTACTATTTCTACAGCCACACCTGTTTTAGTAATCCCATTAGCGATAGATTGGGCAATGCGATCGCCAAAACCGTATTCAGAGACATAAAATATCCCTACAGGGGTTTCCGCTTTAGTTTGCCCTTGACTCCAACTGCGATAACGCCCGATTAATTCTTCAACGTTATGATAGAGTAAGGGACCATGACCAGTAGCCACCATGCGAATAGTTTTTAATTCTCCCATGCGCTTGAGTGCAGAGAGGACAGAACGGGCATTTGGACCCATTAAACAGTCATAGTAATATTGAAAATCGGGTTCAATGGCTGCTAAATCATCATCAAAGGTGCTTTCTGAGCAGTAATGTAAGCCAAAAGCATCGCAAGTGTAGAGAATTTGGGTTTTGTGGTCAAAGCTAAAAATAGTATCAGGCCAATGTAAATTAGGAGCAATGACAAATTCAAACTCATGTCCATTTCCCAAATCCAAGCGATCGCCATTTTTGACAATTTTGCGGTTAAATGGTTGATGTACCATATCTTCTAAAAACTGAATTGCGACTTTTGACGCAACTACAGTGATATTAGGAGCAAGTTGCAGCAAATCTTTTACTAAACCGCTGTGATCTGGTTCAGTGTGACTAACAATTAAATAATCAATATCTTGAGGATTAATTAAACCCGTGAGAGTATCAAAATAAAGTTGACGAAACTTTTCATGGGAGGTATCAACTAGGGCGATTTTTTCACCACGAATCAGAAAAGAGTTATATGTTGTCCCATTTTGTAAACCAAACTCAATATCAAAGCGATCGCGATCCCAATCTAAAGACCGAATTGCAGTAGTATCTTCACTAATCTCTACAGTATTTATAGTTAGACGCTTTTCTAGTTTCTGGGTGAGTAATACCATAACGCCCCTCTTAAATAAATTGAGTATTTATGCCTTTTCTTATTGTGGCACGGGTTGAATATTAATTTTTATTAAAAAACATATACCTCAGTTAAGAAAATTTAAACTATGAACAATTATCCCCCGTCAAATCTTGACCTAGCCCTGATGATTGGTAATTCTCGGTTGCATTGGGCGTTATTCATAGATAAAACCCTATACTCAACTGGGGATACATTCCATCTATCTGCATCTATGATCGAACAATTAGCTGAAAACCCAACCTTAGAGAATTGGTTGACAGCTATTCCTTTACTCAGTAATCTTCCCATCATCCCAGATTACCCTATTCCTCTGATTTTAGCTTCTGTCGTTCCCAGTCAAACCGAACTTTGGCAAACTTACCCCCATTTGCGCCTGATTACCTTAGCAGATGTACCATTACAGGGAATGTATCCGACACTAGGAATTGATCGGGCTTTAGCTGTATGGGGTGCGGGGATAACATGGGGATTTCCGATATTAGTAATTGATGCGGGTACAGCATTGACTTTCACAGGTGCAGATAATCATCAATCCTTAGTTGGTGGGGCAATTTTGCCAGGTTTAGGGTTACAACTTGCCAGTTTGGGGCAAAAAACCGGACAATTACCATTATTAGAAACTGGCATAATCACCTCCTTACCGCCACGTTTTGCAATGAACACATCAGCAGCAATTCAAAGTGGAGTAATTTACACTTTATTAAGTGGGATAAAAGATTTTATTGCGGCTTGGTGGCAGTTGTTTCCTGAAAGTCAGATTGTCATGACTGGTGGTGATAGTAATTTATTAAAAAACTATTTTCACCAACAATTTTCAGATATAGCAGATCGATTAATTGTAGACAATAAATTCATATTTCAAGGAATTGAAAATATAGATATTAGATAATTTACTATGTAGGCAACCGTGAAGAATTACGAACACCAACTTGGCTCAAAAATATGCCAAATATAACCAAGCTACCACCAATATATTGAGCTAGATTAGGGACTTCACCAAGTACCAAATAAGCCGACAGAATACTCACAACTGGTGTAAAAGAGCCAGCTAAGGAAGCCCGTGAAACTGTATTAGCTCTTAATCCCTTCAGCCAAAATAACTGACCTAGCACGATAATTACAGCCGCATAAACAAGCATCCACTCCCATAAAAAAGGCGAAAATATATCCATAAAATGATCTTTGCCATAAAGAATTAAAGCAGTAAAGAAAAATATGACAGTTGCTAAAGCATTTCGAAAAATACTGAAAATTCCTATGGGAATATGAGAAAGCGATTTTTTAATAATAATTGTTGAAACTACTGAAATAATCGCTGATATTGCTACTAATATTTCCCCTAAACCAACTCCTGCTCCTCCCATATTAATCATTTTCATTCCTGGTGTTTGCAAGATAACAGTTAAAATAACGCCAATAAAAGCAGTAAAACCCCCCATGATTTCCCAACTGTTGACCCGTTCCTGTAGTAGCCAAACGGATAAAGCTATAGTCAATGGTAGTTGTAAGCGTCCTATTAAAATAATATTATTAACTCCTGTGATTGCTAATGCCTGAAAAACTAAACCAGGAACAACAGCACCAGATAAAATTGCCACTGTTGTCAGTGTAAACCAATCTTTTTTTGATAGTTTTTGCAAAGTTGCTTTATTCCATTCTCTTCCATAAATTAATGACAAAATTATCAAAGCACAGATATTACCTACAAATAAAAAATTACATAGAGAAATTGGATTTCGACCATCTATCAAGTGTTGAGCGCCGATTTGTGTTATTTTACGGGTGACAGCACTTGAAGCACCACCAATGAGAATTCCTAAGCAGAGATAGACTTGACCAGTAATTTTTTTAGACACAATAACACCATTACCAAAATGGAACACAGATTATATAGATTATAGGATTACAGGGACTTTTCTTTTTTCTATATTCTCCAAATTATTGTAATCCATTAAATCCATGTTCAGTTTTTATGAGAATATGCTGAGTACAAACTAAGTTTTCCCAAGGGATAAATTCAGATAATTCCTAGACTCACTTCATTTTAGTTTCAGTAGTAGATGAGATACTGCGTTTAGTTGAAAAATTTAAATATCAGAAAAAACAAATGAAACTTGCTTCTTCTTTACTTACAGGTGTTGCTTTAGCTGGTATTTTAACTGTTTGGGATGTACCTCTTAAAGCTGTGAATCCTTTATTAGTTCAAGCTTCCGCAGAAGAAATGAAAGATGTTACAGGTTTAACTGCGACAAAAAAAATTGACTTGATAACTAAAAATAAGGGTGTATTTGGTAATGGTGATCAATTACGTCGCTTCTTTTTTGGTGATCTTGAACCGATTGGTATCCAACCTGGTGGTGCGGGTACGGTAGTAAATCTTTACAACAAAGCTAATGATTACACCTTTTCTTATTGTTCAACTTACGATGTGGTAGTTGCAGTAAAAAAAGGTAAGATCGTAAAATTTGCCCCCGCTGAAGTGAAGTAATTGTAAATTTCTTTTTTGTTATTTACAGCTATTTTTATATTGCTAAAAATGGCTGTAATACCTAAATTCATACAAACTTGTGAGAAATTTAATATGGAAATCAAAGATATAATTTTGCTATTACATCCGATATTGGCTGTAATTGTAGTTTTTCCTCTAATTGGTATTGTTGTCAACAGAGCTTTACAAGTTCGTCAACGCCGATTAGAAACTGTAGGAACTGGTAAAAGTAAAATTCCCCCTGTTGTTGGCAACGAACACGTTCAGATAGGAAAATGGTTGACTAACTCAGTTGTGGGGATTGTTTTAATCGCCTTTGGTAACAGTATTTTGACTAATGTTATAGATAAGCAAGTTTGGAGTAAATCACCATTTCAGGTAATTTTTATTGGGATATTATTTGTCGCTACTATTGCTTCTTTGTATTTACTTTATCAAGCAAAGACTCCCAATTGGCGAGGTGTTTTTGCAACTTTGAGTGGGATTGGTTTGGTAGTGCTTGGTTGCCAAGATGGTATTTTTCGTCAAACTGATAAATGGTACATTTCTCATTACTACTATGGACAATTAGCTGCCATATTGATGATTTTTTCTATAGCAATTTTGCCAGATATTTATAAAGATAAAACTAACCGTTGGCGGCAGGTTCATATTATTCTGAATTGCATGGCACTTTTACTATTTATTGGAGGGGCAATTACGGGAACACAAGCATTATTAGAAATTTCCCTGGCTTGGCAAAAACCTTATATAAAAATGCTTTATAAACAAAAATGTAGGACACAAATTTGTACAGTTCAAGCACCTTCTCTATCTCCAAAACTTGAGTAAATTTACATTTCTCGTAGTGCATATCCCACTCCACGCACTGTATAAATTAACCGTTTTTCGTTATTTTCTTCTAACTTTAGACGTAAATAACGAATATAAACTTCAATAATATTAGAATCTCCCATAAAATCATAACCCCAAACTTTTTCTAAAATCTGTTCTCTAGTAAAAACTTGTCGGGGATGGGAAAGAAGATATTCTAATAAATCAAATTCTTTTGCTGTCAATTCAATTGATTTTTTACCTCGATAAACTTGGCGAGTTTTGCGATTTAAATTCAAATCTTCAAATTGTAAGATATCCTCATCTGGTTCTTGGGTACGACGGAGATGAGCGCGAATTCTTGCTAATAGTTCTTCAATACTAAATGGTTTAATGACATAATCATCTGCCCCTGCATCTAAACCAGCAACACGATCACTTACTTCATCTTTTGCTGTTAATAAAATTACTGGTATTGGGTTGCGAGTTGCTCGCAAACGGCGACAAATTTCTACACCTGATAAACCTGGTAACATCCAATCTAAAATTGCTAAATCTGGCGATAATTCTCGCGCTAATGTTAAACCAGTCATGCCATCATTAGCGACACTGACTTGATAACCTTCACTGCTCAATTCTAATTCAACAAATCGGGCTAGTTTGACTTCATCTTCTACTAAAAGAATATGTGCTGACATATTTGTAAATTATTATTAATTATTAAGTAAACTAATTGTAAATATACTTCCTTCATCCAATTTTGATTGTACAGTTATATTACCTTTCATCCCTTCTACAAGAGTTTTAACAATTGACAAGCCTAAACCAGATCCACCTGTTGCTGGACTGCGGGATTCATCTACACGATAAAATCGTTCAAAAATCCGGGCTTGGTGTTGTAAAGGAATGCCATAACCTTGATCGCAAACTTGAATAACTACTCTATCATCAAACTGGTTTAATTTTAAAATTACTGGTGTATCAAGGGCAGAATATTTAATAGCATTATCAATCAAATTCAGTAATACTTGTTTTAAACGATTGTAGTCTGTTTTGATTTCAATGGGGTAAGTTGTTGATTCGATAGTAATAGTGCGATCGCTATATTTTGCAGCCATTGCTACGACTTCTTCAACTAAATCATTCAGAACATAAAATTTCATCTGAAAACGTAAATAACCACTGTCAGCCCTGGCTAAATCTAATAAATCTTGGAGCAAACGGATAGTATGTTCAGCTTCTGATGAAGCAGTTTCTAAGGCTTCTATTTGAATTTCTGTTAAGTTATTTTGTCTACGTAAAACACTTTGCAAGTAACCATGAACAATAGTTAAAGGTGTGCGTAATTCATGGGAAACATTGCTGACAAATTGTCGTTCTTGTTCCCAAGATTGAGAAAGACGAGATAAGAGCATGGTTAAAGTTTCAGCTAATTCTTTGACTTCGCTGGGTGCATTATCAAGATATAGCTGTGCTTTTCCTAAATCTTCTATGGAAATAACAGAAGTCATTTGACTGAGTTGACGGAGAGGTTGCAGAGAACGCTGAATATAAAATGCGATCGCTACTGTAATGACAATAATTGCTAAAATGCTGGCAATACTCAAACTTTTTACCATTGCCATAAACATCATCTGTTCAGCAGTAATATCTTTGACTACAAATAACGTACCCAACAATTTACCCTGAACTTGCAAAGAACTACTGCTCAAAACAAAGTATTTGTCTTTAACTTGATAAACTTGAGGTTTAAGTGACATATTAGTAAGAGACATTAACTCAGTTACTGTTGAATTAGATAACAAATCTAAATTGATAGATTTTACCAAAATTCTTTTATCAGCATTTTTTAGCCATAATAATGTATTAATATTTGCCAAGTTATTAATAGCTTTTTGCACTCCTGTTTCCGGTTGCATCATTTCACTATAAAGTTGGACATCACGGGGAAACCTGTCAACTATTTGTTGAATACTATGTTTATGACTTTCAATCAAAATTTGCTGCATTCGCCAACTAGTCCACACAGCAAGACTGCCTAAGATTAAAGCCGAAAATATAGCAATTCCAACTGTTAAACGGACTCGTAAAGAAAATATATCAAACTTTCTGATTCGCTTCACATTTTTAGTTATAATTTGGGCGGTGGAAATTTTTTATTAAAATATATAAATTCTGATGGAATCTAATCGTCCTAGCGGTTATCGTTCGGATGCAATACAATTAAGAGGGTGGGGAAACCCCGCCCCTACAGGTTTTGAAATTTAATCACTGTATCTTATTCAAGTGCATACCGCTATATCTATTTATTTTGCCTTCACCAATTTGAGGAAATACAAAAATTCAGATCTTTTAATTCAGCTATCTTTAAAATTTCTTATCTTTTTCTGTATTCATAATATACAGCCACTGATTAGTAATTAAATTAATCTAATCTGAGAATTAGCTTAATATTGCTAATATGGTTTGTTTTTTAGGAAAAATAGAATATTCATAAGGATTCAGGAGCAAAGGAGTCAGAATAAATACAATA
This sequence comes from Dolichospermum sp. OTE_75_concoct_329_sub, assembly GCA_031376645.1. GTDB lineage: Bacteria > Cyanobacteriota > Cyanobacteriia > Cyanobacteriales > Nostocaceae > Dolichospermum. The sequence goes on from JANMEE010000311.1 coordinate 21,973, forward strand.
AAAGAGAAGAAATCAGGAGCTAAAGAAACACCGAATCAGAATAAATTGCCATAATTCTACATCAAATCTTCTATATATATCTTTCACATTAATAAAAAGCGTACATTTACTCCAGTCAGGTTTTTTTATAGCAGAGTTCCCCCAACTTTATAACCTTCCAACCAGGAGGTAATTCTATTTTATCCATTTTTACCACCTGCTAATAAATCACTCAAAACTGGTGCAGTATCTAGAAATAACCTTTTACCCTGAATCAAATAATCTTCAATCTTCATAGTTACTTCTTAAATATAATTCTCTATTTTCCGTCTCCTCTCTCCTATTTCTTGACACCCAAATTTGAGTATCTTCACCAACTAAAGGATAAGGTGCTTTACCTTGAATATCTGCCCATTTACGGCATTTTTTTTGGTCTACATCCTGCTTTTGTCCTTTAAATTGCAAAAAATCAATAAAATTTAATACCTCTTCCTGTTGTTCCGGTGTTAAATTCTGGACTCTATCTAAAATAGATTTTTGTTTTTCCACTGCTTGAGTCATAACTAAAAAACCTCATAACTCCTAAAATTATTTTACACCACTGGACAAACTTCCCAAAATTTTATTTAGATGACTCAATCATGAACTATTGGAACTAATCCAAAAATTACTCAAATCATGCGAGTTTCTACACCATTAAAATAGTCCATCCATACTCTTGAATCTACAATAATCATCCGTTTGTTCTCATTTCTTCCAAATTATCTTCCCATTTCAGTTTTCCTCTATAGGATTTAATCTTTTCTTGTTGCTTTTGTCCCTTAAATTGCAAAAAATCAACAAAATTTAATACCTCTTTCTGTTGTTCCAGTGTTAAATTCTGGACTCTATCTAAAATAGATTCTTGTTTTTCCACAGCTTGAGTCATAATTAGAAAAACCTCATAACTCCTAAAATTATTTTACACCACTAGCCAAAATTCCCAAAATCTTATTTACATCATTTAAAAAATATTCAGCCAAATCAATCTGCACCAGTTCACCTGATAACTTTAAAAACTTCCAAATTTCCCCCGTAGTTACCACCCCATAAATTTCTGTAATTTCATTTCCTTCACGTTCATTAAATAACCTAGCTGCATACATTTCGGCTATACATTGTCCCAAACCCCCTTTAATATTTTCCTTTTTCGCTTCCACAATAATAATTACAGGTGCATTAATCAATAAAAACTCAGGAGAACGACTAATTAAAAAATCACAATTTCCATTTAAACCCTGACTAGGTTCAATATTAAATTCCACACCAGAAAATAAACTAATTTGATTAGTAAGTTTTTTAGTTAATTCTAATAAAATCGGGGTAATAATCATCTCAGAACGAGATTTTTCGGTATTACTAGCCAAAGCAAACGGTACATTATAGGCTAAAGTTTCCTGTAAATATTCACTAACTGGTAATGGTGCAACCTCAGAAAAAATATTGTCTCTACTAGAAATATTGAGATGTAGATTTTTTTTGACAGTTTCTAAAGTAAAATCACTATAAGACATAAAACTCCTATTTTATTTATAATGTAAATGTTGGGTTATGGCTTCGCCACACTTCGTGAACGTTCCTCAACCCAACCTACTTACTAAATTCAACTTAACTAAAACCTCATCTAAATCCTTATCTGCCCATTCTCTTGCTTGTCTTGCTGCTGCTAAATCTGCTAAAATATCACCAATTTCCCGATGTATGAACTTCTCGCTAATATCTACAAACTGAGAAGGACTAAGATTATAATCAGCCTCTCTTAACTCTGCAATTTTCACAACCTTACTCAATTTATCCCTAGTTTCCCAACTGCGAAAAATTTCACCAACAACCTTAATACCTTCCTTGGTTAAAATATTTTTCGGATCTGTCGCTTGCCAGATTAAATGACCACTTGACAAATTATTGTCCACAAAAATATTAATACCTAAACCCTTGCTATGTAAGAGTTTTGTTATTTTAGCCTATATCCGGGAGAAAGTCTGAGTCATTTTTTGGGACGCTTTCGACGGGCAAATGATTTAACAACAACTGGTTTAGGTAAGGCTGCTGGGGTTGGGGGTGCGATGCCTGCGACGGGCGGAGCCATCGCCCGTTGGGAGAAGTTTCGTTTTAATCCCCCTCCTTCTCGGCAACAGTTGGAGGCGTTGGCTAAGGTTGTGGGGGTTGATGCTGATAGGTTAGAGCAGATGTTACCACCTGCTGGGGTGGGAATGAATCTTGAACCTATTCGGCTTTGTGCTGCTTGTTATGTGGAGTCGCCTTGTCATCGGATTGAGTGGCAGTTTAAGGTGACTCAGGGGTGTCAGCATCATCATTTAAGTTTGTTGTCTGAGTGTCCTAATTGTGGGGCTAGATTTAAAGTTCCGGCTTTGTGGGTTGATGGTTGGTGTCATCGGTGTTTTTTGCCGTTTGGGGACATGGTGAAGTGGCAAAAAACACTCTAAATGATATTTACCTACGTTGAAGCTAAAGCATCATTTTGATGTAGAAACTGCTCTATCTAATATCGTTCTAACATCGGCTGGATTTCTTGATATATCTCTTTGCCAAAAACCAAAGCCACCATGTTGATTAACCGCTTTAATCCATTGATCTAAAAACGTGCTTTTGGCTTGATCTTTCTGAGTATACTGACCTTTGGTTTCTAGAATCAAGAAACTACCAGTTTTTAAGCGAATAATAAAATCTGGTCTATACTTGCGAACAATCCCATCAAAGATATAAAGAATTTCAAATCCCAAATGATCATTTTTAACCCAAGCCTCAACATTGGAATTTCTCTCCAGTTCAAATGCTTCACTAGCTTCCCATGTACTATCGAAAATACAGCAATTAATATGTGATTTTCGCGTGTACTCATGAGGCTTGCCTGTATACCAGGGACGCATATCACTAGTAGAACGGATAGGATGATCTGGATCAAAAACAGGTTCAATTGCTTCCGTATCGTTTAAATAAATAGCGTTCCAAATATGCTGAACTACTTTTCTTAAATTCAGAGTAATCAGAATTCGCCGACGCATTTCATCTAAGTTAAATAGTGGAGGATTAATTAGGATTAAACCTGAATTAATAAATTCCTCTACTAATCTAATCAGCTTCCCTAATAAATACTCTCGATTTCCTTTCCAGCCGGGTTTCATTTGTTCAAAGATATCCCTAGCTGTCTCAAAAGCAATTTTCTGCATCCGAAATTTGCGTCCTAAATCTTCTAGATCAATTTCTTTTATTTTTGTAACATCTGGTTTACCATCAACAATTGGGGCAACTTCAGCTAGTGTACTATTATCAAAAGCATCTAATTCTAAAGGCTCAATTTGACTGAAATCTAGTTTAAGTTCAGGCTTATAAATATAATCAATTCGGATGATATTAGGAAAGCTAATTTCAAACTGTTGCTTTTCGGGATCGGGTTTAATTTCAGTTTTAGGCTGAGGTGGAGGAGGTGTTGTTTCTTCACTAGATTCATGGGGAATAAACGTGAAGGGAACGCCAAAAATGTTTACATATTCTGGTTCTAGTAAATTTGTTTCTGGGTTAACATCGTAAGCTGTTCTTCTCAAGCCTCTACCTACAACTTGTTCACAGAGGAGTTGGCTAGTGAATGCTCGAATACCCATAATATGAGTTACTGTTTTAGCATCC
>JANMEE010000234.1:0-36727 GCA_031376645.1 Dolichospermum sp. OTE_75_concoct_329_sub
TTCACCTCCTGTTCTGAGCTTGGGACTTGTTGAGGTACTACCTGATTTTCTGACCATTGAATTTGCTTAATCATAATTTTCTCCCCACTCAACCACTCCTTAAAGGTATGTTAATACAAGCTAAAAATATTGCGAGTTAAAACTCACTATACATAGTTTATTTTTTTAGAAAAGTTAATGCGATATTTTTAGTGGGTATGGCTGTCCTCACAGTTTTAATAGATGACAATTAATACCTACTTAATCACGAAATTCCGCATAACAGCAAACAGTCTTTCTTATTTCAATAAGCCAACCGGGTAAAAGTTAGCAATCCCCATTTCTATAAGTAGTAGCCTAAATACTTACTGAAAATATCCTGTTTCCGGTTTCACAGTGGAGATCATTCAAAATTGAATGAATGTACACTTATTATTGTTCTGAATTACCTGTGTATGCCAACAATATGAATAATTTATTTTTTCCTGTGATTCTAGCTGGCGGTAAAGGTGAGCGTTTTTGGCCTCTGAGCCGACTAGATCGACCTAAACAATTTTTAAGCCTTGATGGTAGCTCTAGAAGCTTACTACAAGCAACTGCTGATCGGTTATTAACTCTGGCTGGCGGTTGGGAAAACTTGTGGGTTATTACTTCTAGTCCCATTGCTCAAGGGGTGCGAGCACAACTTCCAGATTTGCCAGAGTCGAATTTACTGGTTGAATCACAGGGTAGAGACACTGCTGCGGCTGTTGCTTGGACAAGTTTAGAAATTAAAAAGCGTTACGGAGAAGATGCTATTATCGGCTTTTTTCCTGCTGACCACTGGATTGCTGACAAGGAGCTATTTGCAGAAACTTTAGCTGCTGCTAGGGATTTGGCAACTAACGAACCAGCAATTGTGACTTTGGGTATTAAACCTAATTTCCCATCAACTGGCTATGGTTATATTGAACAAGGTGAAAAAATAGGTAGCTTTAATAACTTACCAGCCTATCATGTTAACCGGTTTACTGAAAAGCCCGACCGAGAAACGGCGGCAACTTTTTTATCAACGGGACGGTTTAGCTGGAATAGTGGGATGTTCGTTTTTCGAGCTGGTGTTGTTTTGGAAGAATTACGCACCCATGCACCAGAAATTATTGAACCTTTGGAACAACAAGGTCCTGATATTTATCCCCAGTTACCTAAGAAAAGTATAGATTACGCGCTAATGGAAAAAACCAGTCTAGCTTATGTTTTGCCAGTAGCATTTGGTTGGGATGATCTAGGTGATTGGAATGCTATTGAACGGTTACTGAAGCAGTCCGATAATCCTAATGTAGAACTTGCTACCCATGTGGGCTTAGATACCCAAGGCGCAATTGTTTATGCCTCCAATCCTGATGATGTAATTGTGACTATTGGTTTAGAAGATGTGGTGATTGTCCGCGATCGCAATGTTACTCTAGTAGTTAAAAAAGACCGTACTCAAGAAATTAAGCAGATTCTCAAAATTCTGCAAAACGATGAGCGATTTACGGACTTATTGTAAAAGTTAAAACCCTTGGTAGATGGCTCAAAGTCTTGATCTTGATTATAACTAGACTGTTGATAGTATTTTGTGACAGTATATGTCAATTAACAGATTTGAGCCTCTTTTTTTGGCGATCGCAATCAAACTTTATTATTGCTGATCAAAAACATCATATTTCAGGAATTAGGAGTCAGGAGTCAGGAGTCAGGAGTCAGGAGTCAGGAGTCAGGAGTCAGGAGTCAGGAGTCAGGAGTCAGGAAGAAGGACAAAGAAGAAGGAAGAAGGACAAAGAAGAAGAGAAAACAGAAGTAAGGAGTAAGGAGTAAGGAGAAAGGAGAAAAATTACCAATTACCAATTACCAATTACCAATTACCAATTACCAATTACCAAAAATGTTCTTAACCCAAACCGTTCCTCGTCAACGAGAAATTATTGAAGTAGTTCTTCGCAATGGCTGGGACTACATGAGAACACTGTTAACGGGTGGTAAAGCTGATAAACCTCAGCTACCTCCCCCGGCTGTGTTGAAAAATATCTTGGTGGATTTAGGACCTGTTTATGTCAAACTTGGTCAACTACTTTCTACCCGTCCTGATTTACTCAGCGCTGCTTATATTGAGGAATTGTCAACTCTCCAAGATGAAGTTCCTCCAGTTTCTTGGTTAGAAGTAGAAATACTGATTCGTAAACAGCTAAAAAGTTCACTGGAAGAAACTTTCACTACTATTAATCATATTCCTGTAGCAGCGGGATCAATAGCCCAAACCCATCGCGCTACTTTAACAGATGGTCGAGAAGTAGCTATCAAGGTGCAACGTCCGGGAATTGATGAGACTATTGCCCAAGATATCACATTGATTCAAGGAATTGCCGATTTGGTGGCTCTGACAGATTTTGGACAGACTGCTGATATTAAATCCATTGCCGAGGAATTTACCAAAGCTTTAGAAGCTGAATTAGATTTTACCCGCGAAGCAGGTTTTACAGATCAATTACGCCGTAATTTATCCCAAAGTCGTTGGTATGATCCCCAGCAAATAGTAGTTGCGGAAATTTACTGGCATTTAACGACAAAAAAAGTGCTAGTCATGGAATGGTTAGATGGTGTACCTTTACTTGCAGCAGATTTGAGTCGTGATAGCAATCAGCGCCAAGAAATTACGACTTTACTATTTCGCGCCTTTTTTCAGCAAATATATATTGATGGTTTCTTTCATGCTGATCCCCATCCTGGTAATTTATTCTATTTGATAGATGGTCGCATTGCGATTTTAGACTGTGGCATGATGGGTAGACTTGATCCTCGTACTCAACAAATATTAACAGAAATGTTATTAGCAATTGTTGATTTAGATGCTCAAAGATGCGCTCAGTTAACTATTCAACTTTCAGATTCAGCACAGCCAGTTATTTTAGCTAGGCTGGAAAGTGATTATGATAGAATGTTGCGAAAGTATCATAATGTTAGTCTAACGGAAATGAATTTTAGTCAGGTAATTTATGAAATTTTGCAAATTGCCAGAAATAATCAAATTAGATTGCCTAGTAATATGGGTTTATATGCAAAAACCTTAGCGAATTTGGAAGGAGTAACCCGAAGTTTTAATCCAGAGGTGAATTTATTTGCAGAAATTAAACCATTAATTACAGATTTATTTCGTCGTCAGTTAGTGGGAGATAGTCCAGTGCGATCGCTCTTACGCACAGCCTTAGATATTAAAAGTCTATCTTTACAATCTCCTCGACAAATTGAACTATTGTTAGACCGGGTAACTTCAGAAACTTTACAATGGAATCTATCATTAAATGGATTAGATGGTATGCGTCGCACCTTAGATGATGCCGCTAATCGTCTTTCGTTTAGTATCTTAGTCGGTTCTCTAATTATGGGTGCTGCTATTATTTCTAGTCAAGCGCAAACATCTGAGTTATCATTTATTAGTATTATCCTCTTTACTGCTGCTAGTTTATTAGGATTGTGGTTAGTTATCAATATTTTGCGCTCAGGGCGTTTAAGGTAACTAAATTATTACATGAACCCAGGGAAGTGTTAATTTGTATAACTCATTTTTCCAAAGATCTGACAAAAGCTAAATAATTCTACGCATAGTTTTTATTACCCCAGATTTCATCAATAGAAGCAAAGATTAATGCTTAACCAATAAGATAGATTTCAAATCGAGGAAAATATGACTTTACCGGGTGATCCATTGCCAGCCAATTCTCAATTTTATATTGAACGTCCACCAATTGAAAGCGATGCTTATACAGAATTACTCAAACCAGGGAGTTTAATTCGTATTCAAGCGCCTCGGCACATGGGCAAAAGTTCTTTGATGTTGCAGCTAATTCACCAAGCTCAGACACAGAAATATTCAGTAGTTACTATAGACTTCAAACTAGTAGATAGCCAAACTTTTTTTAGTCTGAATAATTTTTTGCGCTGGTTTTGTATGAATGTGACTCGGAAGTTGTCACTTGCATCACGTCTAGATGATTATTGGGATGAGGAAATTGGTAGTAAAATTAGTGCTTCAATTTATTTTGAGGGTTATTTATTAGAACAAGTTAATAGTCCATTAGTTTTAATTTTGCATGATGTAGATTATATTTTTCCATATCAACAAATTGCCCAAGATTTTTTACTTATGCTCCGCACTTGGCATGAACAAGCTAAACAGACTCCGATTTGGCAAAAAGTCCGGTTAGTATTATTGCACTCCACCGAAGTTTATATTCCTTTAAATATTAATCAATCTCCGTTTAATGTTGGTTTGTCATTGAAATTACCAGAATTTACAGTCGAGCAAGTGACAGAATTGGCTAGACGATATGAACTGAATTGGTGTGATAGTCAATCTGTAAAAAGCTTAATGTATCAGGTGGGGGGACAACCCTATTTAATTCATCAGGCTTTCTATTATCTCCATCAACAGAGAATTTCTTTACTAGAACTACTAGATAATTGTGAGCTTAATAATGGTATTTATAGTGGACATTTAAGAAATTTACTCAATATATTACAAAAAGATGCAGAATTATCTCAGGCATATCATGAAATTGTAAATTCCACAGATAGCAATATATCTTTGTCAGCAAATTTGGTTTATAAATTAAATAGTTTAGGGTTAATTAAATTAAATGGTCATAATTATCAACCGTTTTGTGAAATATATCGCGTATTTTTTCAACGAAATTTACTTATAGAAAATAATGATGTGAGTCCGAATAGATTAAAAAAAGAAAATGAACAATTGCAACTTGAGTCAGTTAATATTGATCAACTGACTCAAGTTCCTAATCGTAAATATTTTGATGATAGGTTTGAATTAGAATGGCAAAGAATGACACGCATCCAAAAACCTCTATCTTTAATATTATTAGATATAGATAAACTTGAAGTTTATAATAATGTTTATGGGCTTCAGGTTGGTGATGATTGCTTGTATCAAGTTGCTCAAGCAATTAATTCAGTAATCAAATGTCCAGATAATTTAGTTGCTCGTTATAGTGGTAAAAAATTTGTTTTAATTCTGCCACAAATTGAGGCAGGAACAGCTATATTAATTGCTGAAGAAATTAGAGAAGTAGTAAAAACATTGAAAATTAAAATTTCTGAGTTAACAAAAAAAACTCAAACAACAAACATGACTAGCTTAACCATAAGCTTAGGAATTGCCTGTATCATTCCTTCAATAGATTTTTCTTTAACTGAATTTCTTGAAGCTGCTGAAAAAGCGCTGTATCAAGCCAATCAATTAGGGTGCGATTGCACTATTTTAAGTTCTAAATTTAATTTTGGCTACTGTGAATCATAAGTAGGGTGGGCAATGCCCACCAAAACCCTTTCACTGTGTGCATAGACCACCATAGACCAACCAAACCTGTCCACGGTGGGCAAAATGCCAACCAAAACCCTTTCACTGTGTGCGTAGACCACCATAGACCAACCAAACCTATCCACGGTGGGCAATGCCCACCCTACGTATGTTTCAAAAATTAAATTAGATTCTTATACTATGAATACCCATATATATCAAGTCGGTGGAAGCCTCATAAATAATGCCCCTAGTTACGTGGAAAGACAAGCAGACATAGAAATATACAATGCTTTAAAACAGGGTGAATTTTGTTATGTTCTCAACTGTCGGCAAATGGGTAAATCATCCCTGTTAGTGAGAACTAAACATCATTTAGAACAAGAAGGATGGAAATGCACATCTATTGATATGACGAATATTGGCAGTGAGAATATTACCCCAAGTCAATGGTATAAGGGAATCATTGCTGATTTATGCAGAGGATTTAAGCTTTTAGGAAAATTTAATTTAAAATCATGGTGGCAAACGGGAGATGATATTTCTTTACTACAAAACTTAAGTCGGTTTATTGCTGAATTATTAACTCAGTTTCCCGAAGAAAAATTAATTATTTTTATAGATGAAATTGATAGTATACTTAGTTTGGATTTTCCTGTAGATGATTTTTTTGCATTAATTAGATACTGCTATAATCAAAGAGCAATAGACCCAGAATATCAGCGGTTGACATTTGCCATTTTTGGAGTCACTACTCCATCAGATTTAATTCAAGACATAAAAAGAACACCTTTTAATATTGGTCAGGCAATTGAGTTAAAAGGATTTCAAATAGAAGAAGTGGATTCTTTAATTAGCGGATTAGAGTTGGTGATGCCTAATCCGCACCCAGTCATGAAACAAATTTTAAATTGGACAGGAGGGCAGCCTTTTTTAACGCAAAAGTTATGTAATCTCATCACTAATTTTAAAATAAGTGGTGATCACCTAGATTTTGCTCAAGGTTATGAAGAGTTTTGGCTAGATAATATTGTTAATGAATATATTATTAAAAATTGGGAATCTCAAGATGAACCAGAACATTTAAAAACTATCCGAGATCGGTTACTTTATAATCAACAGCTTGTCGGTAGATTGTTGGGAATTTACCAGCAAATTTTACAAAGTGTAAAAGTGACAAGTGATGATAGTAGAGAACAAATAGAATTATTGCTCTCAGGTTTGGTCATTAAACAAGGGGGATTATTAATTGTTAAAAATCGCATTTATGCCCAAGTATTTAACTTAGATTGGGTAGAAAAAAAATTAGCTAATTTACGTCCCTACTCTCAAACTTTTGCTGCGTGGTTAATGTCTCAACAAACTGATGAATCCCGCTTATTAAGAGGACAAGCACTAGCAGATGCTCAAGCTTGGGCTTGGGATAAAAGTTTAACAAATTTAGATAATCAATTTTTAGCTAAAAGTGCAGAATTAGAACGACAAGAACAACAGCTTATTTTCGGAGCAGAAAGAGCTAAAAGTATTGAAATTCAATTTCTGGAACAACAAAAAAATGCTCGGTTACAAAAACTCGTTTTGGGAGTAATTAGTACAGCTTTTTTAACTGCTGTTAGCTTAGGAGGGATAACTTTTCGGTTATATCGTCAATCTCTCCAGAACGAAAAACTAGCAAAGATGAGTGAAATTTCTGCCATAGTATCTTCATCAGAGGCTCAATTTAATTCCCATCAAGAATTGGAAGCTCTAGAGGGTGCAGTTAAAGCTAAAACTAAATTAAACAGTTTAAAAATTAACAATCCTGAACTAGAAAGATTAACCAATGATGTGCTGAATCAAGCAAGTTATGGAGCGCAAGAATGGAATCGTCTCTCGGCAGATGATCTTAGTTTTATTTGGGGTTTAGCCTGGAGTCCTGATAACCAGATGCTAGTGCTGGCTAGTCGGAATAAAATTTGGTTATGGCAAAAAAATGGCAAATTAATTCGCAAATTCCCAGCGCATAATTCTACAATTTGGACTGTTGCTTTTAGTCCTAATGGTAAAATAATTGCCTCTGGTAGTGCTGATAAAACTATCAAGCTTTGGTCATTAGAGGGTAAGGAGTTAGAAACTATCAAAGTTAATGAAGAAGTCCACAGTATAGCTTTTAGTCCTGATGGACGACTACTGGCAATTGGTGTAAATGGTGGTACTTTAAAAATATGGCATTTAGCAGAGAAAAAATTCACAACTATTAAAGCTCACACAGAGACTATTTTTAAAGTTTCATTTACTCCTGATGGTCAGAAATTAGTAACTGGTAGTGCTGATGGTAAAGCAGTCCTTTGGAGTCGCAATGGTAAAAAATTAGTTACTTTCAATCGCGGTAAAGATGGTGTGAGGGGTTTAGCGATTTCTGCTGATGGAAAATTGCTGGCTACAAGTGGTAATAATAAAAAGATTGAATTTTGGAACATCAATGGTGAAAAACTCAAAAGCATTCAAACAGGATATTCAATTATAGCTATGGCATTTAGTCCTGATCATAAAATGCTGGCTGCTGCTAGTTGGGATAAAGATGTGAAACTTTATAGTCTTGATGGTAAGGATTTGGATACTTTGTCAGGACATCAAGAGGCTGTTTGGGCGATCGCTTGGAGTCCTGATAGTAAAATTCTAGCTACGGCTAGTTTGGATAATAGTGTGAAACTTTGGAAACTGGAAAATCCCTTAGTCAAAGTTTTAAGAGATCATCAATCCGATGTCAGCAAAGTTGCTATTAGTCCCAATGGTAAAATGATCGCTACCACAGGTTGGGATAATTTTGTTAATCTTTGGACATCGGATGGCACATTAATCAGAAGTTGGAAAGGACATAAAAATGGGATAACCTGTGTTGTCTTTAGTCTTAATGGCCAGTATTTAGCAACTGGAAGTGCGGATAAAACTATCAAAATTTGGAAAATTGATGGCACTCCCATAGGCCAGCTATTGGGTCATACTGACGTAATTCTCGATATAGCGCTAAGTCCAGATGGTAAAATTCTCGCTTCAGTTGGTCATGATCAAACTCTGCGGCTTTGGCAACGAGATGATAAAAAACCGTTCAGTTTCCGACCATTCAAAACTATTAAAGCCCACAGTGAGCCAATCAATAGTGTAGATTTTAGTCCTGATGGTCAAATATTGATAACTGGCAGTTATGACACAACTATCGGTATGTGGAATCGGGAAGGTAAACATTTAAAGACGCTAAAAGGGCATAATTTGGCGGTTTTTGATGCTGTCTTTAGTCCAAATGGACAGTTGATAGCATCCGTTTCCGATGATCGTACTATCAAGTTATGGCAACGTGATGGCAAATTATTAAAGACATTAGTAGATCCAAAAGTTAACTTCCAAACTATAAAATTTAGCCCAGATGGTGAAACAATTGCTGCTGGTAGTGGAGATGGAGACAATGCCATTCACCTATTTGATATTGAGGGAAAACCAATAATTACACTATTTCGACATTCTGCACCTTTGTCTTCGTTGGTCTTTAGTGCTGATGGTAAAACTTTATTTTCCAGTAGCCGCGATCGCACTATCATTATCTGGAACTTATCTAAAAGCTTGAAGCTAAATGAATTAGATTATGCTTGTAACTGGTTAAAAGATTACTTACAGAACAATCGGGAATTAGACAAACAAGATCCTCCTCAAGACAAGCTTTCTACTCGCCATTTGTGCAATTATTAGTAGAGGAGGGAAATTTATCAAAAAAAAAATAAATATTTATGTCAATTATCATAGCAGAAAACCTCAGTAAATCCTATCCAGTAGCGATTAAAGATCCAGGGCTACAGGGAACAATTAACCATTTTTTTCACCGGACTTATCGCAATATTAACGCTGTTCAGGATGTCACTTTTAGCATTGAACCTGGGGAAATTGTCGGTTTTTTGGGTCCCAATGGCGCAGGTAAAACTACCACCTTAAAAATGCTCACAGGGCTAATTCATCCTTCTAGTGGTACAGTCAAAGTCAGTGGATTTGTTCCCTTTAATCGTCAACAAGCATTTTTGCAAAAAATCACATTAGTGATGGGACAAAAACAGCAATTAATTTGGGATTTACCAGCCCTAGATTCCCTGAGAATTAACGCTGCTGTTTATAATATTTCTGATAAAGAATTTCAACGTCGAGTTGGGGAATTAACAGAAATGCTGGCTTTAGAAGGTAAACTGACTCAACCAGTACGAAAATTATCATTAGGTGAACGGATGAAAGCGGAACTGTTAGCAGCACTTTTACACCGTCCCCAAGTTTTATTTCTCGATGAACCAACTTTAGGATTAGATGTTAATGCTCAAGTGGGAGTGCGGGAATTTTTAAAGGAATATAATCAGCTATATCAAGCAACCATATTATTAACGAGTCATTACATGGCTGATATTACAGCTTTATGTCAACGGGTGTTATTAATTCATCAAGGGAAACTCATGTATGATGGTAGATTAGCTGGATTATTGGAAAGTTTTGCTCCTTATCGAGAAATTTATGTGGAGTTAGTTCAAGCATTACCATTAGAACAACTTACTTCCTATGGTGATGTGCAAATGCTAGAAGGAAGAAGGGTCAGATTTATTGTGCAACAAGAAGCGATGACTCGCACTGTTTCCCAAATTTTAGCCGATTTGGAAGTGGTAGATTTAACAGTCACAGAACCACCTATAGAAGAGATAATTGGCAGAATTTTTCATACAGGATTTAACAATTAATAAACATGAAAAAAACTATCAGAAAATTCTCAACTTTACTATCAGTAAACTATGCTTATATGTTGGAATATAGGTCAGAATTGATATTATGGATTTTAGCAGGTTCTCTACCAATTATTATGTTGGGTATTTGGGTACAAGCTGCTGAAAGTGGTAAATTTGCTTTTAAATCTATAGATTTTGCTCGGTATTTTTTAGCAGTTTTTCTGGTTAGACAACTCACTGTTGTTTGGGTAATTTATGAATTTGAAAAACAAGTATTGGAAGGTAAACTTTCCCTAAAATTATTACAACCTTTAGATCCAGTTTGGCATCATGTAGCTAATCATGTTGGTGAAAGGGTAGCTCGAATACCTTTCGTATTCCTTTTATTAATATTCTTTTTTGTTTTATATCCCCAGGCTTTTTGGTTGCCAACTATAGCTAATGTATTCCTATTTATATTAGCAACAATGATGGCTTTTGCTTTAAGATTTATAATTCAATATACCTTTGCTATGCTTGCATTTTGGACAGAAAGAGCGGCAGCTTTAGAAAATTCATGGTTGTTGTTTTTTATATTTTTATCAGGTTTAATAGCACCTTTAGATATTTTTCCCGAAAATATCAGAAACTTCGTGATGTTAACGCCTTTTCCTTATATTATTAACTTTCCAGCCAGTATTTTAGTTGGCTTACCTGTGGATTTAACCAGAGGATTTTTGTCAATTTTAGGTTGGTTTTTCATGTTTTTAGGTATTAATCGCTTTTTATGGCGTAAGGGTTTGAAACAATATTCAGGAATGGGAGCTTAAAAATTGTGCGTTACGCTATCGCTAACACCCTACGTATCTGTTTAAAAATCAAATAGTAGCCCTATATTTTGCATAAGTTTCCATAATTCATCATCTGTACTTTCTATCCTAAGTTATTTAATCTGAGATTATTTCCCCCCTGATTAGAGCTACCGTGTACCGTGTACACACAACTGATTGAATCGCCCCCTAACGCCCAAAATTGGGGGAACAATAATTTTCAAAGTCCCCCAGAATTGGGGGATTTATGGGGCGAAATTTGTGTATACACCGTAGCTTGATTAGGGGGATAATACCAAAAAACAAAAGTTTAATTTCTCTGCATAAACTGCTGCAATTCATCAAAAGTATTAACAGTTAAAATGCTCCTTTGAAGATTTTTTAACTGTTCTAAATCAGCAACTTGTGATATTTTGGGCATGAGTTGTAAACCTTCTTGACCAAATTTCATCTCTAAAATTAGTTCAATAGATGACAGTATAGCTCGTTGTTCACCCAGTTTTTCACCCCGTTTTTCACCCCGTTTTTCACCTTCTGCGAAAATCTGTTGATACCAAGGAGACTCTTGTAAAATTGCCATATCCCACCTCATAATTTGTTGAACTAAGGCGCTATCTAATACGAACGTAGCAAAAAAAGCCATAACTGTTTCTAACTGGCTTAATTTTTCATCAGCGCGAAGCATTTGCAATGCTTGTCTAACTGTTGATTCTTTTCCACCACCTTTGAGAATTGGCACAAAGGGAAGCAGCGAGGGAATAGGTTGAGATAAAGCTATTTCCACATCAACTTCCCAAAGATTGATCACGTGATAGTCTTGACGAGCCTGTAAACCAGCAAATTCTGATTCATAACGTTTAGGAATTTCTGCTTCACTGTCTTTAAGGATGTTAATTAATACAGGGTAGGTGGGAAGATCATATTTTTCCTCCGCTAATGCTGCATAAGCCCGCATTCGTTTGGGCATTTCTAGCTTATACCGTAATTGTAACTCATTGAGAACAAGAAATTCGCCGTACTGCGGACTGGTAGCTTTGATCAATACATCACTTTCTCTGCTTATCCACTGAAATTCGGAATTGAGAATTTCTCCGGTGGTAATGTCGGGGATTTGTGTTACCCATTTTACCCAATTTTCAGGAGCGAGACTAATTAGTTTTTTGGTGCTGATATCTGCTTTTTTTACCATAAAGAGCCACTATAAATTACTGGGAATTGTTTTAAATTTATCTGTTGAACCCAGAGAATAGTCTTCTAGTTTAAAATCGGCAAAAGGTTTTTTCTCTAATCTATCTCTCAAGGCTTCATCTAATATTACACCTTCCGCTTGTTTTTTGACACCAATGATAATAATACTGCGTTGATAAGCTGTTGAATCTTGACTAGCTTGACAATCTTTTCTCTGAAATTGTCCTAAATTTAATAACCTATAACCTTTAACGCTGGTTGTACTACTAAATATCTTTTTTCCTAATAATTGAATTTGTTGAGAACGTTCTAAGGCGCGACTTTGTTCTGCGGTGATATTACCTTCACAAGATGCTGTTCCCACGGAAATAATCTCGCTGGGATTTTCCATGATTTTCTGAATACCTTCTTGTTCTAAATTAGATTTTAAAGAATCTAGGGTAATAGTTTGATCATTATATTTAATTTGGTAGGTGCTGCCTAATTGCCATTTGTATTCGACTGATAAAACCGCAATGTTAAATTCTGCTACTCTCCCTTGACTATCTTTCCCTTCTTCATAGGGAAAATAATCAACTTTACCTTGTTTAACTGGTGCTTGTCCATAGTCAGGAGGTAAGGCGGCAAATTTGTTACTCCTCAAGGCTAATGCTATCCACCAAAGTAGTAATAGGGAAACTATTAAAGCGGACAACCAAGCTAATAACGGTAATTTTTCAGGTTGTCTTTGTGGGGGAATAACTGAATAATTATTAATTGTTGGATTAACTATTTCTGTTTTTATGTTCCCGCCAATATTCACAGTTGCTGATGTATTTTCTGTAAGTTGAAATTCAATTTCTGCTAATCTTCTGGAAATTTCTTCAGCATTGCTAGGACGTTGATTTACTTCTGTTAACATTAACCAATCAATGAAATCCAATAATAATAGAGAAACATGATTTGCATGATCTCGCCATTGTAAAATATCTAAATGAGGATCATATAATTGTCCGGGGGGAAATCCCGTTAATAAAAATACAAATGTCCGTCCTAAAGCAAAGAAATCTGATTGGGGTATGGCTTGTCCTCGCATTTGTTCTAGAGGACTATAACCTGATGATGAAATTGCTGTCATTCCGCCACTATTTGCTAGATAGGTTCGGGTAATTTCTCTGGCTGTACCAAAGTCAATTAATACTAATTGTCCATCAGGACGAATCATGATATTTGATGGTTTAATATCTCTATGTAAATATTGTTTGTGATGAACTAAATCTAATATTTCTAATAATTGTTTTAACCAGTTTATAGCTTGAGCTTCAGAAATGGGACGGTTTTGTTGTTGCTTTAACCACTGTTCTAAATTGGGTCCTTCAATCTTTTCCATTACCATACAATGCAAGATAACATTATTTCTGGTTTGATATGGAAAGTAACCCTCGGCTATGGGAATACCAGGATGATTTAATTGTTCTAAAACATTTACTTCTTGTTGAAATAGGGATACGGCTTTAGGATCATTAGCTAATTCTTCTTTGAGAATTTTAAGAATTTTTGGCGTGTCTTGTTCATAGGCTTCATAAACTTTACTAAAGCCAGTTTTATCACTCAATAAACGTAGCACCCGATAACGTCCTATCAATTCCAATTGAGAACCACAACTTTGACAAAAGCGGTTTTCGTCATTATCTGGGTGGTTGGGTTGAGGACAAACTGGATTAATACAAAGGCTCATAAAAAGAATTAAGAATTTAGAATTGAAAAGAAGAGAACGCCTGTGGTGAGATGATTATCTTATGTTTGTGTGGATAAAAAAGTGGCAACTGTTTGATTAAATTCTGTGGGGTTAGTTAAAAATGGCCAATGATTTCCGGGAACTTGACACAAATTTAAGTTTTTTAAGTTGGTTTTGTAAGGTTGAATTTGCCAATTTTGGCGGTTCACACCTTTTTCTGGTTGTATAAAGAGGGCAGGTGTATCAACTGGGTGAATAAAACCTGGCACTTCCATTACTGCGTCAAAAATACCATCACGGGCAGCAATGGTAAATTTGCTACCCCAAGTACCGTCAGGTTTTTGTTCAATTGCGGCTTGAAAAACTTGCTGTTGCAAAGGACTCCAATTTTGATATTGGCTGAGTTGTTTAATTTTTTGTTCAGCTTCTTCGTAACTAGCAAAAGGTCCCATACTTTTGAGGAAAGGTAAGACGCGATACAACAAAGGGAATGTGATTTTCAGGAAACTGGGCATTTTCCAGATGAAAATGGGATCTACTAATGTGATACTTTTTAATCTGGCTGGGTTCTCTCTAGCCCAAATAGCGGCTAATTTTCCTGTCCAGGAGTGGCTGACGATATGAGCCGCAGACCATCCCAGTTTATCCATTAATGCTTCCAAATCAGAAATTGCACTGGCAAAGGTATAATCTTTTTCTGGCTTACTACTTTCACCATGACCGCGCATATCTGGTGCAACTATATGGTAATCTGCTGCTAAATAATTTCCCAAACTAGACCAAACCAAAGCATGATCAGCCATACCATGTAATAACAGTAATGGTTCTTGACCTTGATTCCATTCTAAATAAGAAAGTTGAATATCTGATGTTAATAGAGTTTGACGTACAGGCATCATTTGGTTAATTTTCTCCAGGATAGATGATTGGAAATTTTATCAGAAACAATCAATTTTTAATTATTTAAGATTGTACTGATGAACACGAATTAATGGAACTAATCAATGTCAAAATCAAGAGTAGAACTACAAGGATATTAAAATTACTATGTCAGAAATCAAGCAATCCATAGCCCAATACTATCACGACCAGACTAAGTACCATTCGGAAACCCTGGCTTCTAAAAGTCATAATTTAGACTGGAATAAACAACCAGTACCATTCAAAGAGTATAAAATTGGTTCTGATATTGACCTCAAACCCTATCTCCAAGAAACAGCAGAAACTGTTGCTAATAAACAGGATGCCAAATGGTGGTGGAGACTTTCTCAGCTATTATTTCACAGTTATGGACTAACGGCAAAAATGCCTTCTATGGGTAGTGCTGTATACCTACGATCTGCTCCGAGTGCCGGAGGATTATATCCGGCTGAAGTATATTTAGTTTCTCGCGGTACGCCATTATTACCACCGGGACTCTATAACTATCAATGTCGAACTCATTCTTTAATGCACTTTTGGGAAAGTGATGTTTGGCAAACTTTACAAGCTGCTTGTTTTTGGCATCCTTCCCTAGAAAGTACCCAATTAGCTATTATTACCACTGCGGTTTTTTATCGTTCTGTTTGGCGTTATGAGGATAGGGCTTATCGGCGAATTTTTCTCGATACTGGGCATCTTTTAAGTAATATTGAATTAGCTGCTAATATTGCTGATTATCGCGCTCATTTAATTGGCGGTTTTGTAGATGAAGCTGTTAATGATTTACTTTATATTGATCATGAACAAGAAGGAACAACGGCTGTTTTAGCTTTGGCAGATTTGTTAGATGTAAACCAAAATTTACCACTAGGATGCACGGCTTTACCTTCTACAACTGAAACCAATTATCCATCTATTTCTGATGGTGAATTGCTGAAATATTTTCATCTAAACACCCAAATTCCAGCTAATAGCAGTGGTAAGTTAAATTCACCACCTATGCAACCAGAAAAGTCTTTGGAAGACAAATATAATTTTCCTTTTTGTGAGAAAGTTTCAACTCGGACTACACCAATTTTTTGGGGAGAAAATTTAGCAGATTTATCAAATACTATCTATAAACGCCGTTCTACTCGTGCTTATAGTGGTGATGATTTGAATTTTGAGGAACTTAAAGCTTTGCTTGATTTTACTTATCAACCGCAAAATTATATTGACCAAAATTTAGATCCTCATCCTGATTATTTTGACTTGAATTTAATAGAAACGTTTGTGGCTGTTTCTGGAGTTCAAGGATTAGATGCAGGATGTTATTATTACGCCCCTAAAGCCCAAGAATTACGGCAAATTCGCTTTAAAAATTTCCGTCGAGAGTTACATTTTCTGTGTTTGGGACAGGAATTAGGGAGAGATGCGGGTGCAGTAGTATTTCATACCGCTGATTTGAAAAATGCGATCGCTCAATATGGAGATCGTGTTTACCGTTATTTACATCTAGATGCGGGTATTTTAGGACAAAGACTGAATTTAGCAGCCATTAGGCTGAATTTAGGTGTCAGTGGTATCGCTGGCTTTTTTGATGACCAAGTAAACGAAGTATTGGGTATCCCTACTGATGAAGCAGTTATTTACATTACGACATTAGGAAAACCCAGATAAAAGTGGAATGAGATACTCGACTTCTTCAAGAAGTCGGGTATCTGGGTATTCAATTAGGCTTCTGGTTCAATACCAAGGGATCTTAATTGGGCAATTAAGCGGTCATTTTTTTGACGTTCTCGTTCAGCATTTTGATATTCTCGTTCAGCATTTTGACGTTCTCGTTCAGCTTTCTGACGTTCTAATTCTGCCCTTTGCATTTCTAATTCTGCCCTTTGATATTCTTGTTCTGCCCTTTCTTCACCACTTAACAACAAATTACCTGCCAAATCCCACAAACGCAGCCAAGGTAATTCCATATTTTGATACTCACCTTGCCAAATTCCTAACTCAATTTCTAAAGCTAGAATAGGGTAATGTCCGCGTTCATTTGCTGGTAATAATTGATATTTTCCTTCAATCAAATGATAAACTTCTATACTGGCTTTATTAACTTCATAAATACCATAAAAAGCCGGACGAATCACCTGTTCATATACCCAAAACTTACCCGTCCAAGGAGTTTTATCACGTTCTTCTGCACCACTACCAGAGACAAATTCTAAAACAATTAATGGAGCAATATATTCTTGCCAAAGCACATAAGAACGGCGGAATTGACCATTTAGGCTGGGTGGTACATTTGGCACATAAAACCAATCAGGTGCTTCTGCGCCACGTTCTGGAGGATCAGTCATCCGCCAGTATATACCTAAATCCTGTCCAATACAATATTGACCATCAGGATTTAATTGCTTGAGGATAGGTGTAATTGATTCAGTTAATATGATGCTTTGGGGATGTTCTTGCCAGTTTTTCACAAATGTACCATCAGACTCTGGAAGTTGAGTGTGGTCTGGAAAGGGAGTTAGTGTGGTGGGGTCAGTGGTAAATATCATATACCCTCGCTTTTGTGTTTGGGGTTAAGAATATTATACACCAATTTTCACTCATTATTTATACCTCTGGTTCTAAATCTAAACTATAGATTTTTTGTCCTGCTAAATTATGCAAAGTCACTGTTAAAACTTCTGTTTTACTATCAATTTTCACCATCCCAAAAAACTGTAAACCTGAACTTGGTGGTTGATTAAGTTTTATTTCTTGAGAAGCAGTTTGAAACTTTACTTCTGGTCCAAAGGTATTATCTAGTAGATTTGGTCCAAAGTTTCCAGAATTAAGAGGTCCAGCCACAAATTCCCAAAAAGGTTTAAAATTAGTGAATTGGGCTTTATTGGGATGATAATAATGGGCTGCGGCATAATGAACATCAGCAGTTAACCAAACCACATTGCGGATATTATTATTTTTAATAAACCGCAATAAATCAGCTAATTCTAATTCTCGTCCCAATGGTTTACCATCACCATTAGCAAAGTTTTCAAAGTCCGTTTTTCCATCTTTAACCATTAACCCAATTGGCATATCACTAGCAATTATTTTCCAAATGGATTTTGAGTTCTTTAATTTATCTTTCAACCACTTGATTTGGGAATTACCAATAAATGCTGTTTTTTCACTAGCTACTGTTTGATTATTTGGAGAATTTTTACCTCTGTAGCTACGTTCATCTAGCATGAAAATTTCTAGTAATTCACCATGATGAAAATGACGATAAATTCGGTTTGGGTCTTGAGGATTATAGCGAATAGGTGTATATTCTAAAAATGCTTGTTTTGCCCGTGATGCTAATAGCGAAATATCCTTAACTTGATAGCGATTATCATCTAATATTTGCCCAGGATACCAATTATTTCTGACTTCATGATCATCCCATTGCACCAGTTGAGGAATTTGGGCATTAAATCGCTGAATATTTTCATCTAAAAGGTTATAAATATAGTTACCGCGAAATTCTTTCAGGGTTTCCGCGACCTTGGATTTTTCTTCCGTGGTGATGTTTTTCCAAATCTTGCCGTCTTCTAACTTTACTTCCGCTTGAATAGGATTATCTGCATAGATAGTATCTCCAGAATGAATAAAAAAGTCGGGTTTCAGTTGACGAATAGATTCATAAATTTTCATTCCTCCCCATTCTGAATTAATTCCCCAACCTTGTCCTGCGGTATCTCCAGACCATGCAAATAATATATCCTTTCCCCGTGTTTGGGGTGCAGTTTTTAAATGACCAATTACAGGGGCGCTGTAAATGTTAGTATCAACTAAATCCTGAAAAGTTACACGGTAAAAAATATCTTGACCTGGTGGTAAATTATCTAAATAAGTTCGCGCAGTAAAATCAGTATATTCTGTGGCAACTTTGCCAATAACCCTTTCCACATTCCGGAAATTTTCATCGGTAGCATATTCTATCATCATTCTAGCAGGGCGGTTACTACGACTCCAAATTACTGCGCTATTATTGCTAATATCACCACTAGCGACACCGTAGGGTACAGTAGGGCGGTTTTTGTCTAATGTGATGAATGCGGGTGTCTGAGCCACAGCTAATTTTGACCACAGATTGGTTGTGATCATAGTACCAGTAGTCATTGCGGCTTGTAGTAAGAATTGACGGCGTTTTAATCTTTGAGAAATATATGGTTTCATCAGGTTAATACCTAAATTTTTAAATTACATCTATCATTTAACACATTTATGTTTTGTCATCCATCTTTAGATATAGGATTACTAGTTGATTTCTGAACATATACGTAGGCAATGGCATTGCCCACAATATTGGAGTTTTGGTGGGCATTGCCATTGCCTACAATACTTAGATATTGTATGGCTACGCCACGCAAGCTATCAGAAATCATTTAGGATTGCTATATCTCGTAGAAATACATAATTAATACTATAATTTGTTATATATATTTATCTTAATATTTAGGTTTTATTTTCATCAGTTTACTATACCAAGAATTATGTTTTTACCTAATAATGAACGTCAACGCATGAAATTACTAAATCAATATCAAATTTTAAACACGCCACAGGAAACTGTATTTGATGAAATTGCTCAATTAGCCGCAGATATTTGTGATACACCGATTGCCTTAATTAGTCTAGTTGATGAACAAAGGGAATGGTTTAAGTCAAAAATTGGGGTGAATATATCAGAAGTTCCTCGTAATTTATCTTTTGGTAATTATATTATTTTAGAAAGAGAAATGCTGATCATTTCCAATATTTTACAAGATGAAAGATTTGTTAATCATCCTCTTGTTATTTCCCATCCTTATTGCCGATTTTATGTCGGAATTCCCCTGATTAATGCTCATGGTTTTGCGTTAGGATCTTTGTGTATTATGGATACAATGCCGCGAAATTTGAATATCACACAAGTAAAAGCTTTAAAAGGTTTGGGCAAACAAGTAATCAGACTCTTGGATTTACACCAGCATAAATTTCTAGAAAATAGCCAATGGAATTATCATCTTCTCTTTACTCATCATCCTAGTCCTATGTGGATATATGATTGCCATACACTACAATTTTTAGATGTGAATGAAGCAGCGACAATTCACTATGGCTATTCAAAATTGGAATTTTTACAAAGGCGAATTTTTGATATTTATCCCGTTGAAGATATACCTATGCTACTGGCTTATGTGTCCAAAAATCGCGCTGGTTTATGTAATTCTGGAAAATGGCGACATACTTGTAAAGATGGCAAGATTATTTTTGTAGAAATTATTTCTAATACTATTAACTATGATAATCAAAATGCTGTATTAGTTCACATCCATGATTTGAGCGAGCGGCAAAAAATAGAACTGAAACTGCAAGATAGTGAAGCTAAATTTCGAGTAATTTCCCAAGCAATTCCGATTCCTTTAGTTATTTCTCGATTATCTGATGACATAATCATATATGCTAACCCAGAGTTTTTACAAATATTTAAGTTTTCTCCAGATGATTTATTACAGCGGAAAATTTCATATTTATATCATAATAAATCTGAGTGGGAAAAATTATTAACAACGTTTAATCATAATGGATTTTTGCATAACTATGAAATTAAATTACAGAAAGCAGATGGTACTGATTTATGGCTAATTACATATTGGCGATATTTAAAATACAATAATGAACCAGCAGTATTACAATTATTTAATGATATTACTGATCGTAAAAAATCTGAAATTAAACTTCAGGAACAAAATGAGTTTTTGCAGACCATATTTCAGAATATTCCTTTAATGATTGCACTAATTGATAATGATCATCATGTGCAATGGGTTAATCAACACTTAGAAGAAACTCTAAAATACTCTTTGCAAGATTTCCAAACTCGTAATATTTTTGCCAAATTATATCCTCATACAGAAGATCGTCAAGAAGTGATTGATTTTGTTCAGTCTGCACAACCCGTTTGGCATGATTTTAGAACTCGTGTACAGGATGGCTCTATCATTGATACATCTTGGACTAATGTGAAATTACCCAATGGAGATATTATAGGTATTGGTAAAGATATTACAGAACGTAAGCAAAATGAAAGGATATTAAAAGCTCAAGCTGAACGGGAAAAGTTGATCCGAAAAATTTCTGAGCGAATTCACCAATCTCTTGATCTCCAAGATATTCTCAATGCAACAGTTGAAGAAGTTCGAGATTTACTAATTGTTGATAGAGTAGTAATTTATCAATTTTATCCAGATATGAGTGGTAAAATTATGGCAGAATCTGTATTACCTGGATGGACAGTTTCTGTAGGTAAGGATATTCAAGATACTTGTTTTCAAGAGAGAGGAATATTCTATTATCAACAAGGACGTAAACTGGCAATTTCTAATATTTATCAAGCTGGTTTCACTGATTGTTATATTCAACTTTTAGAACAGTTTGAAGTTAAAGCCAATTTAGTTGTCCCTATTCTCCTAGAAGTAAATGAAGAAAATCGAAGCTCTTCCCTTTGGGGTTTACTCATTGCTCATCAATGTTCTAACTTTCGTGAATGGGAAGAAAGTCAATTAGATCTACTTGGTCAACTAACCGTACAAATTGCCATTGCTATTCAACAATCAAATATATTACAACAAGCTAAAAGTGAACTTGAACAACGAGAACAAGCCGAAGTCAAGCTGAGAAGTGCCTTAGCTGAAAAAGAAGTTTTATTAAAAGAAGTTCATCATCGAGTTAAAAATAATTTGCAAATTGTTTCTAGTTTATTACACCTACAAGCACAGACAATTCAAGATCCACAAATTCTCAAAGCTATCCAAGAAAGTCAAAATCGGATTGAATCAATATCTTTAATTCACAAAAATTTATATACTAATCCTAATATTGGGGAAATTGATATTGCTGAATATATTAATAATCTGGTGACAGGGATACTAATTTCCTATCAGATAACACCTGGTCAGATTAGTTTACAAACTGATATTGATTCAGTTATTTTAAATATTGATCAAGCTATTCCCTGTGGATTAATTATCAATGAATTAATATCAAATTCTTTAAAACACGCTTTCATTGATACTCTGTCTGGTACAATTAGTATTAGCTTACATAAAAATAAGAATCATGATATTGAGATAATAATCCGAGACAATGGTATTGGTTTAGCCGATAATGTAGGTTGGAATACTACACCTTCTTTAGGTCTATCCCTGGTTTATGATTTAGTTACGGAACAACTAGAAGGTTCTATTACTATAGAACGCAATCAGGGAACTATATTTAATATTCGATTTTCACAGTCCACTTTGCATGAATAAATAGGAAATGGGGATAGCTAAAATTTTAGTAGTTGAAGATGAAGTTATTGTGGCTAGAAATATTGCTAGTCAACTTAATCAATTAGGATATATAGTTACAGGTAAAGTTTCTTCTGGACAAGCTGCAATTAGTCAAGCTGCAGATAGCAAACCAGATTTAATTCTCATGGATATTATTATCAAAGGTGACATGGATGGTATTACTACCGCTAATCATATTCATAAAGAATTAGATATACCGATTATTTTCTTAACGGCTTATGGTGATGAACAAACTCTAGAACGAGCAAAAGTTACTCAACCTTTTGGTTATATTGTTAAACCATTTACAATTAGAGATCTACGGATAGCAATAGAAATTGCTTTAGTAAAACACAAGCTAGAATGTGAATTACGGGAAAGTAGAGATCAATTCTCAACTCTATTAAATTCTATGAGTGATGCTGTTGTCGCTACAAATGAACAGGGAATCATCACATTTATTAATCCTGCTGCTGAAAAAATTACTGGTTGGCAAGAAACCGAATCTCTTGGTAAGAATATATCAGAAATTATCAATATGGTTGATGAAGTTACAGGTGAAATGATAGAAAATCCTGTGACAAGAGTGCTGAGACAGAAACAGTCTTTGCTTTTAAGAGAAGTTGCTTTTTTAATTACTAAAAATAATACAAAATTACCCGTTGCTAATAGTGCTTCTTTAATGATGCGACGATCTTATGGAATTAGTGGTGTTGTGCTGGTATTATGGGATTTGAGCGAGCGCCGTCAAAGAGAATATTTAGAACAATCTTTAAAAAAAGAACAGGAACTCAATCACCTTAAATCCCTATTTATTTCTACTGTTTCCCATGAATTTCGTAATCCCTTGAGTGTAATTCAAACCGCAGTAGAACTGATAGAAATTCAAGGTGATAATTTAACAGAAATAAAAAGAAAAAAATACTTAACACGCATCTATGGTGCTGTAGAATCAATGGAAAAACTCATGAAAGATGTACTTTTCATGGGTAAAGCGGAAGTAGGAATGCTTAATTATAATCCTGGAACGATTAACCTAGAAAAATTTTGTCAAGAGCTAATTGAAGAATTTGAACTTATTGAAGATAGTGGACATGAAATAATTTTTAATTGTGATAGTCAAAATACAAATGTAGTCATGGATGAAAAATTATTACATCATCTTTTCAGAAACTTAATTTCCAATGCAATTAAATATTCACCAACAAATGCTAAAATTTACTTTGAACTTACTTGTGATTTTATCGCTAAATTAGCAATCTTCAAGATTCAAGATCAAGGAATTGGGATTCCTGAAGCTGACCAAACCAAGATTTTTGATTCTTTCTATAGGGCTTCTAATGTTGAATCAATTCAAGGTAATGGATTAGGTTTAGTAATTGTGAAAAGATGCGTTGATGCCCACAAAGGACAAATTAATATGGTAAGTAAAATCAATGTGGGGACGACATTTACAATTTCTTTACCATTACACAGCAGGATGTAGGGGTAGCGCCCCCGTGCCTACCCCGTATTGAGGGCAACCACAGGGGGTTTGCCCCTACGGATTTTCAATTATCTTGACGGACTACGCCTCCAACTACGGGTTTAAGTTCGCCATTGGAAAATGGATCTGTACCACCTGTCCAGTTAAAATCACTAATACGAATACTAAAACCGCCTAATTGTAAAACAGGATTATAACGCAAGGTAATACCATAGGTGCGACGGCTATATTCCATGATATAATCCGTACTTGTGCTTTTGCCCGTGTCTAGATTTACAGACGTTTGCAAGCCTAACCGCAATGGTCCATAAAGTTGCTGAGAAAGACCTGCATTCAGGACTTTATTATCAACTGAACGATCAAAGAGAAAGGGTGATAAACCGCTATTAGTTCCTTGGGAGTAGGTGAGATTAAAGGCGGTATAATCTAAGTAAGGGCGAGAAAAATTGCCAATCTGTCCGATTAAGCCGATAGTACCAGTCAACGTGCTTTGGTTGTCGCTACTACTATAATAGCTAGTAGTTCCCGTGATACCTGCGATCGCTTGCAAATATGGTATAACGGGATTAGAAGTATATTTTAATCCTTCAGTGGCTGTAGCTGGCAATGGTTTTCCTTGCCATAAATTGATACCACTACTCAACGCCACACTCCCTTGTAAACGACTCAGAGAAATGCGATCATTTTTTCGCACTGGTGAGAGTAAATCCTGACGGTCTGTATTTGCATCTATATATTGAGCGCCACCTTGATAACTAAGATTGATACCGCTCTTACCTAAAGGAACAACTGGAGAAGTGATAATGCCACCAATACTACTTTGTACCGTTTGATACCCAAGGCTACCATTATACAAGCGATCGCGGTAACTAGATTCTAAACTCAATGTATAAGGATTTACATTACCCCATATTTGGCGTAACCGCAAACTTCCGCGTAAACTATCTTCCACCTGATTAAAATCAAAGCTAGTTAATTCTCCCGTACCTTCCAGAATAGTTTTCGCACCCAGAACAGCACTCAGTTTGGTCTTTGCACCAAATAAACTAGCTACATTTTGGCTATTCTTCAACGCCCTTTGCACATAAAACTGGGGTGTAATCGTCCAGCGTTTCTGATTAGTATTAATCGGTTCAAAACTGCGTTCTACATACAGACCACCCCGTTTCCCATTATCAAAACCAGGAGAGACAATAGTAGGATTTACTTGGCGTGGCCGACGATCTATTGTCCGACTATTAACAGGAATCGGGACAACAACTTTTTGATCAAAAACCAGTTTTTGCCGCTGGGTAGTAATCCGGTCTATCAACGGTGCTTCTCGTGTCACAGTCACTTTATCTGCCCTGATTTCTAATTCAGGAGGTGAAAAAGGATCATTCGTAATTCTCACATCTTGCGCTTGAAACCCTCGTGGATAAAATTCAATTCGTTGGGCTTCAAAACGTAACCGTTTAACCATCCCCCCAGATTTAGGTGTAGCCACATTTCGCGCATCTGATTGACCACTAACACCAAATTGGATTTCTCCTGGACTGTTCACACCTGTCACAGGTTGATTAACGCGAATTCGATTACTTAAAGGCTGGCTAGGTACACCCCCCGCTGTAATATCTGTAGGGAGCAGCGGTGAAAAAGCAAAATCTGTGCCTGCGCTGGGGATATAAAGTTCACCTTTACCGGTTTCTAAATCCCCATTATCTTGAATAAAATTATAAGTAAAACGTTTTCCTTGGAGTACCTGATTACCTCTAGTTAAAGCCACATTACCTTCCCCCACCGCAATCAAATTATCCAAATTGATTTGCAGGGTATCGGCATCAATCACTGCTCCATCAAATCTAACCACGACATGACCATCAGCAGTAACAATTCGCCTTTGCTCATCATACTCTTGGCGATCGGCAATTACCTCAACAACTCTGCCTTTGCCCACGGGAATTTTTTCTGCTTCTGGAAGTTGGGGTGATGGTGGAAATTCTACAGTAGTAGGTATTGACTCTTGATTTTCGGGATTTCGCAGCTTGAATTCAATAATATTTTGTACTGGCGCTACATCAGGTTTTTTTTCACCAATAGAAAGATGAAATTTTCCCCCTGATTCCTGTAAATGCACATTACTGGGTTGCGCTGGGGAAGTTGATGTTTCTGCTAAAACTGGCGATTGATCAGGAAATAATTGATTTTTATGACTAACTTCATCATTGACTATACTGATATTTGATTGATATTTGTCATCTTGATTCTTAGCGATAATTATCAATTTTCGTCCATCAGTTTTCACCTTGACAACAGCAGCAGCAGCGAGATTGAGATGATCAACAGGTTTTAAGTCTTCAAGACTTGGAGGTAGCTGAGGCGGTAATACTGGATGAAACATATTTTCAAGCTGACCAAAAAGCAAAAAATAGCCGGAAGGTTAAATCATATATTAGCTTGTTTCTACCTTCCAGCCACTAAGGGTGATTTATGGAAATTTATTCTAAATCCCGACGACCAGGATTACGGGCTGGGTCATTGGACAATAAACCGAAGATGAAAATGCTGACAAACAAGCCTACAACAATATAAACAGCGATTTTTAAACTCAACATAGAACTAACTCCCAGGGGTTTGTCAAATAGTAAATAGAAGATATACTTTCTGCGATGCAGAACAGATATCTAGTTTATTTTACCTGGATTTTGTACCTTTAGAGAAAGAACATGGGTATTGTCCATAATATCTTGAGTTTTGTGGGCATTGCCCACCCTACGTATATTTCATGTAATTAAGTATTAATCCTGTGTTAAAAGTTACGAGTCATGAATTACAAGTTACGTTTGCAACTCGGCGCTTGATAACTTTTGCAGGGACACCTACCGCAATAGAGTAGGGGGGAATATTTTTACTGACCACTGCACCTGCACCAATAATGCTACCTTCACCAATGGTAACTCCATCTAATACAGTAACTCCATGTCCTAACCAGCAATTATTTTCAATAGTAATTCCCTCACGGGTAATACCTTGCTCTCTTATAGGTAATAACAAATCTGTAAACACATGATTGTTGGCATAGATTCCAGAATGAGAGGCTATCATGCAGTTTTTACCAATGCGAATATCTCCAGGACCAGCAATACACACACCAGGAGCTATGTAAGTATTTTCGCCAATATATATAGAAGTATTATCCATACATCCGATATCTACATTTCGCTCAATTGTGACTTGATTACTAATATACATTCTATTGTTTTGATGTCCTTTGGCATCTAAACGAACACCCTTAAAGATATTAACTCCGTTACCAATTTCAATAAATGAACTTCCAGTTATATCCACTCCATGTTGAATGAAAACTTCATTACCCATGCTGCCAAAAATATTTTGATATACCAATCTTCTCAAATATGTTCCCATAGCAATTGTTGGTATATCTCCCAATAAAGTAGTTATTAATAGTTCTTGGACTCTTTGAATTTTTGCAGAATATTGTTGGTTAGTCACGGTACATCTCTCGTAAATAAATTATTTTTAGTCAAGCTGGAGATAAGGAAGATCAAAAATGATTTTCCTCAATACTAGAAACGAGCAAATTTATCCCTGAAAATCTAAAAATATGGACAAACTTCCCGATTATGGCAATATATAAGATTGCCTACAGTTGTAAATTGTTTACTCAATTACTGAAAAAACATGATTTTTAACAGTTTTAAAATGATGCCTAGCTAAATTATTTCACCTAACTTTAGGCTCATTTCTATATGCACACCTATTGAATTAATCAGCAACTTTAGTCACATTTTTCTTAGTTGCATGAATTAATTGACTAGCTAATATCAGTGCATAGCAGGAGTTAATCTCTAACTAAGAGATTGATTTGGTAAACATATCAACTTTTACTGAATCGGGAAAGTTGAGACAGTTGGTAATGTAACTAGGAATAAAGAAATGTTCATGCAGATAAATTACCAGTAGATTTTCGCCATGTTTTGATCACAAATGGCATTAAATAGTTGTGTTTCAACAACAATAAATCTCTGTAGGCATTTGTAGTGCTAGAATTACCTTTATTGCGTTACAATTTAATCTTTATTCAATTGGGATAATTACTTTTAAATAAGAGCTACTAAGGTGGAGTGTCTCCCACATCTGCCATGATGTTAAAGTTCACCATTGGTGCAAACAAGAAAGCACTACCACGACTGCTATGGCGGCTTTCTTGTAAATAACTTGTAGAGTATCTGGCTCTAATCATGTTGCACACAGATGATTTATAGGCTAACTAAATTACATTTTCAATTACAGAATTGTTGGTTAAGAACAATTGCTATTAAGCATAACATATTTTTGATTGAGTGAACAAGTTTTATCAAAAAAAATTCGAGTAAATAAATACATAATTTAGTGATTTTATGTAACCTCAACTACTTGTTTTCGGTATAAATCTTTTATTGACTTTTGACTCTACAATCATAAACAGTCTTATAAAAAGATTAGCTAACAGATTGTAACCAAGTTTGTAAATTGGTAATAGTTGGAATCTGAAGGAACCTTGGTGTTGTGTCGAAGGGTACGGGGGTTGCGGAGGTTACACTAAAATTGGTGATATTGTAATCAGGATTTGTCGAGTTGACACGATCCCTATAAGAACCAAATCTGGAGTACGATATAGAATAGTGGGTACTATCTACCTGATATCCTATTCCTCCATTTGTAACTAATGGGACTGTTGCATCTATAGTACCCAAGGGATTGAAAAGGTTGTCATTTCCCAGGAAAGTATTTATTGGCAATAGCGAAATAGTAGCATTTTGCCCTCTGAACTGTGTTCCACTGAGGGATGTAATTTGATAGTAACCATTTATGTCCGTTGCTGTATCCGTACTTGTTAGGATTAAAGTAGTTGTGTCATTATTATCATTGGTATAAGTAAAATTCCACGAAATAGCTTGGGCTGGAGACATACTTGCAACAACACCAGCAACAGCGCTACCAACAACTAATGGCAAAATCTGAGATAGTTTCATGAGGATAAATCCTTGTATCCGTGTTTTAATTTAAGCTATCCCTCAGTATAAATCCGATACAGTCTTTGTCTTTTTTTTACAAAGTTTAACGTAAATTAAACAAAAACTCCCATATTTCGTCTGTTTATATATGCCAAAAGATCATCCAAAAATAAAACCACCTACATCATCAGTAAGCGGTTTTCTACAGTTCAATAATATTTAGTTGCAAGATAGTTCTTCCTTATCAATTTTATGATAACAAATTTAAAATCAATTGTCAACCCCCCAGATACCCATTTTCGCCGGACAAAAATCAAAAAGTTTTCAATTCTTCATAAAGTCACCAAACCATCACAAATAGAAGATCAAGAGTTGGCAAGATTAGGTAAAAACAGTCAACAATAACTGTAGTTAGGGCAGTTAACGGGTAGCAAAATAATTTATTCTTTATTAAATTTCCATCTTCCTTTCCCCCGTTCCCTGCTATTACTAAATTTAAAGTTTTGGTAAATTATTTTAGTATACTATGCAGCCAATTCGCACCTTTAACGTATCTCCTTCACTACCGTCCAGACTAGAACCTTTACGGAAACTGGCGTATAATCTCCATTTTGATTGGAATGTAGAGAGCAAAGACCTTTTTCGGCGGTTAGATTCCGATTTATGGGAATCAACCCATCATAATCCAGTGTTAATGCTGGGAACTATCAGCCAAAGCCGGCTGTTAGAAGTTGTGGAAGATGAAGGCTTTTTAGCACAACTAGATCGAGCAGCACGTCAATTAGAAGATTATTTGCAAGAACGCACCTGGTATAAAAAACAAAGAAATCAGCAACCAAAAGAATGTTACGCTTATTTTTCCGCTGAATTTGGGTTGGTAGATTGTCTACCTGTCTATTCTGGTGGTTTGGGTGTCCTCGCAGGAGATCACCTCAAATCCGCTAGTGATCTGGGATTACCTCTGGTGGGGGTAGGATTACTGTATCAACAAGGCTACTTTGCTCAGTATCTTAATGCTGATGGTTGGCAACAGGAACGCTACCTGATTAATGATTTCTATAATATGCCCTTGCATTTGGAACGCAACCCTGATGGTACAGAACTACAGATTGCGGTAGATTATCCCGGACGCAAGGTATATGCGCGAGTATGGCGTGTTCAGGTGGGAACAGTACCCCTATATATGCTTGATACTAATATCGAGCCTAATAAGGCTTACGACCACGACATCACCGATCAATTGTATGGTGGTGATATAGATATGCGTATCCACCAGGAAATTATGCTGGGCATAGGTGGGGTGCAAATGCTCAAAGCCTTGGGTTATGAGGTGACAGCATACCACATGAATGAAGGTCATGCGGCTTTTTCGGCTTTAGAACGCATTCGCACTCTCATTCAGGAAAAAGGACTGAGCTACAGACAAGCTAAACAGGTTGTATCTTCTAGTAATATCTTCACTACCCATACTCCAGTTCCTGCGGGGATTGACTTATTTTCCCCCGACAAGATTTTGCATTATCTGGGTTACTATGCAGATATCTTTGGTTTACCGAAAGAGCAGTTTTTAGGTTTGGGAAGAGAAAATACTGGTGATTTGTCCAGTCCCTTCAGTATGGCAATATTAGCCCTGAAAATGGCGACATTCTCCAATGGTGTGGCGCAGTTGCACGGTGTAGTTTCCCGGGAAATGTTCCAAGGTTTGTGGCAAAAAGTTCCTGTGGCAGAAGTGCCAATTGCGGCGATTACTAATGGTGTCCATGCTCGCAGTTGTGTAAGTAAATCTACCCAGGAGTTATACGATCGCTATCTTGGTCCAAATTGGTCATCAGCACCACCAGAAAACCAGTTATGGGAACGCATGGATGCAATTCCTGATGAGGAGTTATGGCGTAATCATGAACGTTGCCGTTTGGATATGGTGTTATATGTGCGAGATCATTTAGTTAAACATTTGCGCGATCGCGGTGCATCTGCTTCCGATATTGCCCAAGCGCAGGAAGTTCTTGATCCTAATGTTCTCACTATTGGTTTTGCCCGTCGTTTTGCTACCTACAAACGCGCTACTTTATGGATGCGTGATTTGGACAGAATCAAAAAGATTTTACTCGCTAACAAAGATCGCAAAGTTCAATTTGTGATTGCAGGGAAGGCACACCCGAAAGATATCCCTGGTAAAGAATTAATTCGGGATATTAACCACTTTATCCGCGAACAACATTTAGAAAAACAGGTGGTATTTGTTCCTAACTACGATATTCACATTGCCCGTTTAATGGTAGCAGGTTGTGATATTTGGTTAAATACTCCCCGTCGTCCTCGTGAAGCTTCTGGTACAAGTGGTATGAAAGCGGCTATGAATGGCTTACCTAACCTCAGTGTCCTTGATGGTTGGTGGGATGAAGCGGATTATGTTCGCACCGGTTGGGCTATCGGGCATGGTGAGAATTACGAAGATCCGAATTATCAAGATGAGATAGAAGCTAACGCCCTTTACGAGTTGCTAGAGAAGGAAGTTGTCCCCCTGTTCTATGATCACCGTGATGAGGATGGTTTACCTCGTCCTTGGGTAGCAAAAATGAAAGATGCAATTCGGTTAAATTGTCCTTTCTTTAATACAGCCCGCATGGTGCGAGAATATGCAGTGAGAGCTTATTTCCCAGCAAGCGATCGCTATCAGACCCTCACCGTTGATAATTATGCTCCAGCCAAGGAATTAGCCGCTTGGAGAGCAAAACTAGGTGAACACTGGTTTAATATCAGAATCAAAGATATTGACGTATCCGCAGCATCAGACATTGAAGTTAATCAAACTGTAGCGGTGAAAGCTAAAGTTGATTTAGCAACTTTGAGCAATGATGATGTTCAGGTTGAACTATATCAAGGTGCTATTGATGCCAATGGTGATATTGTCAACGCTATACCTGTGGTAATGGATTATCAAGGGCAAGAGGCAGAAAATTTAAGTGTGTATACTGCAAATATCACTTACACAACTTCTGGTTTGCAAGGTTTATCTTTGCGTGTCTTACCTCGAAATCAATACCTTTCTAGTCCTTATGAACCTAGGTTAATTGCTTGGGCTGAGTAGACATTTCCCAACAATAATGTAGAGACGTTCCATGGAACGTCCCTACAAAAATTGCTAAAGATATAGGTTTCACCGTTTAGGGTATAGCTTGAAGTAGACGATTTAAAATGATTTTACCTTTAGTATCAATTACCTGAACGCGAATATAATTAGGATCATTTGATCGGTAAGTAACTTGATATTTTGTACCATTATTATTCCAAGTGTAAACTTGACGTTCATGAGTACCGGAAGCAGTAGCACCAGATAAATTAATAGAAGAACCTTTGGGAATGTGCTTTCCATTGTAGTGATAGGAGTTATTAGTAAATTTTAAAATCACTGTCCACTCCTGATCACTAAATGTATTATTTGGATAATTAAACTTTTGCACAGCCATAGCTTGATTAGGAATAGCCATATCAATGATTGCAGGTGCAGAAATTCCTAAAATTGCCGATAAAATGATAGCTTTGTAGTTCATAATCCTCTTGTTTGCAAACTTGATAATATTATATAGTTGTGTGTTGATTTATGAGCAAAATTATTCACGTTATGCTGTAGTTTCTTCGTCTTCAGAAATCCTGGAATTAAACAACTTAGGGAAGAACAAACCAGAATTTTGTTTGTATTCCTCAAACTCAGGATATCGAGATAAAGATTGATCTTTTTTTCGCATATTGGGAACAAATATCATGGCTATAAATAACCCCAGAATCACGAAAGGTAGCCAATGTTGACTTAACATAGCAAAAGCCAGATAAATTAAGACTTCTCCTAAGTAATTAGGATTACGACATTTAGCAAAAAAACCTTCTGTAATTAATCCAGTTTTGTACTTGAGTGTATAGTATTTTTGAGCATCACTAGCAAAGTGTAAAAATACACCCGCAATATTTAAAGAAATAGCAGCAGCTACTAATGGTAAAGGGGGAACAGTACCGCTACTAATAAGAATAAATGGTGCTACCCAGTACAAACCCAGTAATACAAAGGTAATAATTCCTTGAGAAGTAGGAATTTCTTGCTCCCACTGCTTATCGGGAAATACGCTATCTTTAACTAACCAGAGAAAACCATAAGTACCATGAAGGGAAAGATAAACCCAAGCTCCAATAGTAAAATTATGGTATAAGACCATTAATCCCAACACGATAGCGAATGTTAGGGCTTTGTGAAAATTAATGGGATATTTGATTTTCATATCCTGGTTCTTCTGGAAAGGGTTGAAAGTTAGGTAAAGAAATAGAGAGATAGTCCACTTTTATCTACCTCTGTGACATCATTATTTTTTCGCAATTATCCACACTGCGTGAACAATACCAGGGATATAACCAAAGAAAGTCAAAATTAGGTTAATCCAAAAGTCTTTACCAATACCAACTTGCAAAAATACTCCTAAAGGTGGGAGAAAAATGGCTGCTATAATTCTGACTACATCCATATCCATGTTATTCTCCTGTTTATGTTCTATATTTCTAGAGTTAACATCACCTAATCTGGTGACGATTCCTGAAAATATTCAGGAAATTTCACAATTCAACCACCGCTGATTTTAGCTTTATAACCCAATTTGACCAAAATCTCTAAAATCTTCTGTTTGTGGTCTCCCTGCACTTCAATTTCGTTATCTTTGACAGTTCCACCCGTACCGCATTGAGCTTTTAACTGTTTTAATAAAGTCTCTAAGGTTTCTGGTTTAGTTTGAAACCCAGTAATAACTGTAACAGTTTTCCCTTTACGGCCAGCGCGAGTAGCTTGGATTCTCACATTTTGCTGATTGGGGGGTAAATCTTGGATTCCCCGTTCTACAGCGCGTTCTAGTGCGGGTGAACTACCGTTACCAAATTCTTGGTAGACAAAGCCTTTGTCGGATTTGGGATTAGAAGCCATAAATTTTAATGCAGGTAAAATATCGGTTCTAGAATTACGATTAACTCTGTTTTGTTATTTTAGCTAATTCGTGACTATTACATTCTCTTATTCCCATACTCTGCGAGGGAATACAGTTGTGAGACTCTGCCTCTACTTATAGCCTGGAGGTAGAACCTCTCAGACGGCATTCCCAGTCTCTGACTGGGAACGAGAGTGTTAGATTAAAGTAGAGGAGTTACTCAATCATCGTGAAAACAGATACAATTTTCTATAGCTTATTTCAAGCATTTCCCAGCATTTTCTTTGAATTAATTAACCAGTCTCCCACAGAAGCGGTTATTTATGAATTTACATCTCGTGAAGTTAAACAACTGGCTTTTCGTTTAGATGGTTTATTTTTACCAACCACCAAAGATCCCAAAAAACCATTTTATGTAGTTGAAGTTCAGTTTCAACCAGATAGTGATTTATATTATCGACTGTTTGCGGAACTTTGCCTTTATTTGCGACAATATAAACCCCCTCATCCTTGGCAAGCGGTAATCATCTATCCCAATCGTACCATTGAAAGGGAACAGAATTTACAATTTGGGGAAATCTTGCTACTTCAGCGAGTTACACGTATTTATTTAGATGAGTTGGGAGAGAGTTCTTTGGGCGTGGGAGTTGTTAAACTGGTGATAGAAACAGAGAAAGCTGCACCAGCACTAGCAAAACGCTTAATTGCCCAAGCAAACCAACAACTAACTGATGCAACTATTAAACGGGATTTAATTAATCTAATTGAGACAATTATCGTCTACAAGTTACCCCAAAAAAGCCGAGAGGAGATTGAAGCTATGTTAGGTTTAAGTGAATTGAAGCAAACAAGAGTCTATCAAGAAGCTTTAGCTGAAGGTAAGCAGGAAGGTAAGCAGGAAGGTAAACTAGAAGCAATAAAGCGCATGATTACGTTCGGTTTAAACATAGAGCAAATTAGCCAGTTACTAGATTTACCCTTGGAAATAGTGCAAAAAGCTGTACAAAAATCTGAGGAATAACTTTATTTTCTCTAGTTCCCAGTCTCTGACTGGGAACTAGAGTTATGTAGAACCTCAACAGGTCTAGAATTAAAATTAACTTTGTTCTCTTATTTTACCCAATCCGTGACAACTACTCCCCTTTCTACTAATTTCTCACAAACTGTTTCAGTTCCCGATACTCTAGGACGTTTTGGCCGCTTTGGTGGTAAGTACGTTCCTGAAACTCTCATGCCGGCGTTAGCTGAATTAGAAACAGCATATCAGCAATACCGCAATGAACCTGGTTTTCAAGCCGAATTACAAGGTTTGTTAAAAGATTATGTAGGACGTGCCACACCATTATACTTTGCTGAACGTCTCACCGCTAATTATGCTCGTCCTGATGGTACGGGAGCGCAAATTTACTTAAAACGCGAAGACTTAAATCATACAGGTGCACATAAAATAAATAATGCTCTCGGTCAGGTATTATTAGCCAAACGCATGGGTAAACGGCGGATTATTGCCGAAACTGGTGCAGGACAACATGGCGTAGCGACAGCAACAGTTTGCGCTCGCTTTGGTTTGGAATGTATTATTTACATGGGTGTTCACGACATGGAACGCCAATCTTTAAATGTCTTCAGAATGAGGCTAATGGGGGCGGAAGTTCGCCCAGTGTCTGCGGGTACAGGAACTCTCAAAGATGCTACTTCTGAAGCCATCCGGGACTGGGTAACGAACGTAGAAACAACCCATTACATCCTCGGTTCTGTAGCTGGTCCCCATCCTTATCCAATGATGGTTCGGGATTTTCACGCTATTATTGGAGAAGAAACCCGCGCTCAAGCAATGGAAAAATGGGGCGGTTTACCAGATATTCTCATAGCTTGTGTGGGTGGTGGTTCTAATGCTATGGGACTATTTCACGAATTTGTGAAAGAACCATCTGTGCGGTTAATTGGGGTGGAAGCTGCTGGAGAAGGTGTAAATACTGGTAAACACGCAGCCACTCTCACAAAAGGACAGGTTGGTGTATTACATGGTTCCATGAGTTATCTTTTACAAGATGATGACGGACAAGTAATTGAACCCCATTCCATTAGTGCTGGGTTAGATTATCCTGGTGTGGGACCTGAACACAGCTACATGAAGGATATTGGCCGGGCTGAATACTACAGTGTTACAGATACTGAGGCTTTGGACGCATTCCAAAGACTTTCCAAATTAGAGGGAATTATACCAGCTTTGGAAACTTCTCATGCGATCGCCTATCTAGAAACTCTCTGTCCTCAACTTGCCAGTAGTCCCAAAATTATCCTTAATTGTTCTGGGAGAGGTGACAAAGATGTGCAAACAGCCGCTAAATTCTTAATTCACTAAATAAAAGTGGGGTGTGTTCAAAATACACCCTACGAAACTTGTGGGTAATTTCATCCACATTCCCAAGCAATCAGTTTTAAAAAAAAGGTAAATCATGCTTGAAAATTTGATTTCCGCCACTGGTGCAGGTTTGTTGGTTTTATTGGGCGGTACAATAGTTAATTCAGTACCTAATTCTGGGACTGTATCAACTCCTAGTTACCAGATTGCACAAAATATTGTTAATACTGCTGCCATAGAAGCATCAGTTTTTCAGCAAATAAATCAGTACAGGGCTTCCCAAAACTTACCTGCACTGACGCGCAATAGTAGTATTGAAAATCAAGCTAGAACTCACAGTCAAAACATGGCTAGTGGTAAAGTTGCTTTTGGACATAATGGATTCAAAGCACGAGTTACTGCAATCGCAATTCCCTACAGTGGGGTAGCGGAAAATGTGGCTTATAATCAGGGTTCTAAAGACCCAGCTACTACTGCTGTTCAAGGCTGGTTGAAGAGTTCAGGACATTTAACCAATATCAAAGGCAATTATAAGCTGACGGGAATTGGTGTAGCGAGTAATAGCAAAGGACAAGTTTATTTTACACAAATTTTCCTGCTGCCAAGATAACTTTTTGTGAATAATAGTTGATGAATAATTTTAGTATCCATGACATCTATCATTGGATACTATTTATTACTATTCATTTTGATTAATGTAATGTAAATAACATTTAATAGTTTTTTAGTCATCAATACCTTCGCTATTTTTGTGTAGGTTGGGTAAGTTTTATAGAACGGAAACCCAACGTTATTTGTTGGCTTATGGCTTCACCTCCCGTCAGGGATACGTGCCATTGCTTCGCAACGCTAATGCGAACAACCCGACCTCCGAATCAAGGAATTTTTTGATTTGGCTAAGGTATTGAGTC
>JANMEE010000235.1:0-5152 GCA_031376645.1 Dolichospermum sp. OTE_75_concoct_329_sub
GGAGAGGTTTACCAGAGGGGTTAATTTATACCTTGAAAACTTTAAAAACATCCTCTTAGAGTTTGTTTTCAAAATAATCACAAAAATCATCATCAGAATCATAGTTCAGATTTATATTTTTTGTTAGTTAGATGATTATAACATCTGAATTGTGATTTTCTTGATTTTCTTGATCAAGATAATTAACTGAGTTAAATAATTCTAATTTATAGCTGTGAATATAAATCAGTTGAATAAAAAACAATTTGACCAAACAGGGTTACATAAAATCAAGAATTGTGATAACTCAGAACGCAAAGCTGATGTAATTTTTGTACATGGTTTAATGGGTCATACAATCACTTTGGTTAGGAAAAGAAAAGGAATTTAAAAATGTTGGAAGTTGGTTTTTTGGTTATAAATTTGTGTGAAAAAGCCCACCTGAGTGGGCTAATGAGGCTGATTTGTGTGGACAAATAGTATTAATAAGGATCTGAGTCAAATTTTCCCTGCTTCACACTTCTGAGATAATAACCTCGTGACGGTAGTTTATTTAAGTCGAATGTGTCACCTTTGGGAACTCTCCAAATTTTGTAGTCGTGATATGTGAGAGGAATTCCCTTTTGACAAATTTCTGGGGAATGATCTCCTAAAACAAAATAGGCTGAACCTTTACCCATAACCTTGGCAATACCGTATTTATCAACTAGTAAAGATGTCTGTTCACTAATTGCGATACCTAAGGCTTTTGTAGAGACACCATCTTGAATTTGTCGGGCAATAAAAACCATAATTCTTCCCATTCTTTTGCGTTCATCAAAGTGGGTATCAAT
Source organism: Dolichospermum sp. OTE_75_concoct_329_sub (assembly GCA_031376645.1). Lineage (GTDB taxonomy): Bacteria > Cyanobacteriota > Cyanobacteriia > Cyanobacteriales > Nostocaceae > Dolichospermum. The sequence goes on from JANMEE010000235.1 coordinate 813, forward strand.
GATAGTTCCGCGCAAATGTTTCCACTGGAAAAAGTTATAGGTAAAGGTAATATTTCCGTAGGGATCATCAAGGGCTTCATGAGTTTCAATGCTATCCTCACAAGCGCAAGAATCATAAACATATTCACTTTGAATCATTGCTCCAGCACTTGTGCCACCAATAGCGCCGCCCCGATCATAAACTGACTTGATAGCAACTTCTAATTTAGTGTTTTTCCAGTGGCGAATATATTCACATTGATCACCACCAGCGAAGAAAATTACGCCAGCATTTCTGACTTTATCAAAAATATCTGTTCTGTTGGCTTCTTGACGGTTACGAATAATGAGAGTTTCTACATACTTGACACCTCTCATGCGATAAATTAGCTGATTGTAATCATCGTTACCAGCAGCCCGAATGACTAAAACATTAACTTTATTGTCGCTGTTACTACTGCCCCTAACTTGATTAATCATCCACTGAATAGCGTCATCAACATCAGGACCACCACCACCTAAGTTATGAACAGGACCAGCTAGTTTAGGTAATTGATAAGCTGGTTTAGAGGTGGGAGTCTGGCTATCGGCGATGATATCCTGAAAGAACCGCCTTAACTTGGCTGTTATCCGGTCTATGATTCGGTTTACCATCTTCAACAAGCTATTTTTTGCATTCTGCAAACGCCTGGATGTACTTAGGAATGCCTTTATCATATTAAAATCTTGTCAAGCAAACAGCAATCATTTCTAACTTTCGCATTTTTCAGGGCTAAATTCCCAGCGTACAGGGTTTGTACTGTTTTTTTACGGCAATCATGAGAGTATTCTTTAATTCTCATTAGTAATCTAGGAAAATCTCATGTTTATGTTGTTTTTGACTACCAAACAATTTCTGCTCGTTCGTTAACTACTCTTTCATAAACCATTTCTGTTTGCTTACTTAATTTTGGCCAGTTAAATCTTTTTTCTAAATCTGCATAAGCGTTATCTACCAACCATTGACAGTAATTTGGGTTTTGCAAAACTTCTAAAATTCCCCAAGCTACAGAGTCAGAGTTGTTTACCCAAGTGGTAATTCCCGTTCTTGTATGTTGAACTACTTCAGGAAAACCGCCAGTATCGGAAACTATCACTGGTACACGAGAGGCAAAACTTTCTAAGGCAACAATACCAAAGGGTTCATAAAGACTGGGGAAAACTGCACAGTCCGCGATGGTTTGAAATTTATCCAAGTATGTATCAGCTAGGAATCCAGTAAAGTAACACTTATCCCAAATTCCTAAATCCCAAGCCTGACGTTTGAGATGGTCAGTATTACCACCACCGACTATCACAAATTTAACATTACCCCCCATTCGCCAAAGCACCTGGGGAGCAGCATTAAGTAATACAGGTACGCCTTTTTCATAGGTCATGCGACCAAGATAATAAACAATTTTTTCATAATCTGCGGCAAATTGACGGCGAAAATCTTGAGCATGAAAATCTTCATGATGGATTTTCTTTTCTGGGCGAATACCATTATAAATTACGTCAATTTTATCACTAGGAAGACATAGCGATCGCTGTAATTCTTGACGCATATATTCACTGCAAACAATCACCCGCCAAGCATTTTCGGCTAGTGCATATTCTTTATCATGAATATAGCGTTGGGTATCATTGTGAATACCGTTATAACGTCCATGTTCCGTAGCGTGAATTGTGGCAATTAAAGGAATTTTAAAGGTATGCTTGAGAGCGATCGCCGCATCGCCAACTAACCAATCATGGGCATGAATCAGATCAAATGGCCCCTTTTCCATTAATAACTTACCGCCATGCTCTCCCATCTTCTCATTTAAATTCACCACCCAATGAAAAAAATCGTTACTAGCAGCTACTTCTACACGATGGATATGAATTCCTTCCACCACTTCATACAAGGATGCTGGCCCAAATTCTGGTGTAATCAGATGGATATCATGGCCTAACTTAATTAATTCCGGGTACAACTCAGCGACGTGACGAGCAATTCCGCCAACTATCCTCGGTGGAAATTCCCAACTCAGCACTAATATCTTCATTTGACTCCCCGATAATTGACAAAAAGTTAAAATATATAAAAACTATATTTATAGCAGGTAACAGGGAATTAAAAATTAAAAATTCCAGAAAACTCTTAGCAATACTACTCGCGGCTTATTTGCGAGAGAGTAAAAGATAGCATCAACTTTTGGTGGTTAGACTTTTTCAGGAAGCCCTAAGTATACAAGTAATCAGACAAAATGAATGTCCAGGTACTTACTTACTTTCAGGAATAATCTGAATTAGTCCCGTCTGAAAGGCTTTATCATAAGTAATCAGAGGTAATATTTCCAACTCAGCTTGAGCCATAATCATCCGATCAAAGGGATCTTTATGGGCAATTGGTAGATTTCCTGCTCTGAGTGCATGGGCTGAAGTAATATTAAGTTCGATAAATCTTGCTTGATGTAATATCTGTGAATATTGCTCCACAATTTCTTTTGCTTCTGGTAGTTTTCCAATGCGGTATTTAGTGGCAATTTCCCAAGCAGAAACACTACTAACAAAAATACGATGATCTGGGTTACTAATAATTTTTCGACAGGTGTTGTCAAGTTTTGGATCATCAAAAAGCCACCATAATAGTATGTGAGTGTCAATTAGGTAGCTTATTCCCATTGCTGGAGTTCCTCTTCCGGTAGTGGTTCAAAAAAAGCTTCGCTGAGTTTTCCTTTTAATAACCCAGGGGTTCGGGGTTGTCTACGTTCTTGATTTAAACCGAGTCGAAAGTAGTGAATAATATTGTATAGTTCTGTTAATTTCTCTTCGGGTATATCTTGCAGTTCTTCAACAATTTTCTGAATCAGCATAAGTCAAACTTTTTGGTAGTTTATAGAGTTTTGGCTTTATTTATTATGGCTCATCTTGGGAGTATAGTATTTAGGGACGGACTGTAGCGATAGCGTTCGCAAAGCGTCCCGGAGGGAATTAGCGCGACCTAGGAATCGCTCTTTTGACATTCTGTTAGCAATATTTGTGTGAAATCAATATATAAGTTAAATCTATTACTATGCCATTGCTGCTTAAACCTATCTGGATTAGAATTGGTAAAGATTTGGTAGGGGTAAAGCATGAGCTTATTGGTGTCAACTTATGTTAGAAATGGCTTATCTGTTTGCTTCCACACCCGCCCAGAAATGAATTTCACAGGCTTTTAACCAAAGTAAACTAAAGTTTACTAAAACGATTTAAAAAGTTTTCCGGTTATTTAGTCATCTGAAGATGACTTTTGCTATGAGACTGGGAATTCATTCCCAGGCGGGTTATGGGTTTTACGTTAAGTTGACACCAATAAGCATTACTAAACCCCTACAGTCCACAATGCAATCAGAAACTACACTTCGTTATCAGGTGCGGAATTCAAAAATATGTTAAATAACTCTTCCCTCAGTCAAACCGCGACAACTGTTGTCTTTATTGATGCTTCTGTTTCCGACTATCAAACTCTACAAACAGGAGTGATAGCAGGAGTAGAAACGGTTATTCTTTCCCCAAATCAAAACGGAATTGAGGAAATTACGGACTTTTTACAACAACATCCCCAAATAACCACCATTCACATCGTTTCCCACGGTTCTCCAGGATGTTTGTATTTAGGCAAGAGTCAACTGAATTTAGAAAATATCAGTAAATATGCTGATTTATTGCCCCATTGGCAAAGCCAGAACATTTTACTCTATGGTTGTAACGTCGCTGCGGGGGATGCTGGGGAAGAATTTATTCGCAAGTTACATGAGATTACCAACGCAACCATTAGCGCAACCGCCACAAAAACGGGAAATGCAGCATTAGGGGGAAATTGGGAATTAGAGGTTAATATTCCTGAAAATCATAGAACTTCTCTTGTTTTTGGTGCAGAAACCGTAAACACCTATCAGGGAGTATTTGCACCTACATTAGTGGGAATGTGGGATCATTTAAACTATGCGAATGCTGTGACAGTGGTGGGGAACTACGCCTACGCAGTGGGGGATAAACTAGAGATTATTGATATTAGTAATCCCAACAACCCAGTTTTTAAAGGAAATTACGATATTTCTGATGGTCGAGATGTGCAAGTAGTAGGCAACTACGCTTATGTTGCTGATGCTGGTTCAGGACTGCAAATCATCGACATCAGCAACCCTTTAACACCCACTCTCAAGGGCAATTATGATACTTTTGGTTATGCTACTGGTGTACAAGTAGTAGGCAACTACGCTTATGTTTCTGATTTTAGTTCAGGAGTGCAAATCATCGACATCAGCAACCCTTTAACACCCACTCTCAAAGGCAATTATGATACTTCTGGC
>JANMEE010000030.1:0-28266 GCA_031376645.1 Dolichospermum sp. OTE_75_concoct_329_sub
GAAGGGGGGTTTCAAAGCCTCTCCAGTCATAAAAGCTGCTCCTTTTCCCTCCCTTGTAGGGGAGGGTCAGGGAGGGGTGCGGGGAGAGGTTTACAAGAGGGGTTAATTTATACCTTGAAAACTTTTAAAACATCCTCTAAGCAGTATGTAGGGTTTGCGTAGTTATTCATCAATCATCCTTTCATCGGTGGATATCCTGATTCTGACAAATTGATATTAACTTTCCCTTCAGCAAATTCGACTAAAGCTGTTAATTCATCATCTGATCCTACTACTAATAAGCGATCGCCTAAACTAAATGTAGTTTGACTCTGAGGATAATCAATTTCTTCACCATTTGCTCGTTGAATAGCCATTAAACTCACTCCAGTTAAATAACGCATATTCACTTCCTCTAAAGTCATCCCAATCAAAGGTGAATCTGCTGGTAAATCATACCAACGGCGATTTAGATCACGAGTAACTTTGTATAAATATTGAGAAACTTCCGTAGCAGAACTTTCAGGACGTAAATCTAAATAATGATCTTGGCGAATTTGCTGCATTTTTTCTTGGACTACTTCTGGTAATAAACCCACAGTAATTAAGAGATGAGTAGCCATTTCTAAACTAGCTTCAAATTCTGGTTGGACAACTTCCTTTGCCCCTAATTGATAAAGTAATTCAATATTTTTATCTTGGGTAGCACGGACAACTGTATCTAATTCTGGACATACTTCCAAGGCCCGTTTTAAACACAACCGAATACTGGCAGAATCAGGAAGAACAATTGCCATACCTTGGGCATGACTTACTCCAGCAGTTTCTAATACATGAAGACTCACCCCATTTCCATAAACATAAGGTATTCCTGCATCCCGTAACTGTTGAATACGACTTTCTGATTGATCAATAACTACTATAGGTAATTCATACTGTTGTAACAACTTTACTAAATTCTTTCCTAGCCGTCCATAACCACAAACTACAATATGATTTTTCTGAGGTAAATTTTCGGAAACATCACGAACTTGATCATCTATCAAGTAAGGTTTAAGCCAAGGCATAGATTCAGCAAAATCGAATAAAAATGGTACTAATCGCAAGATAAAAGGAGTCAGGATTAAAGTTACGGCAGTAGTTCCTAAAATTAGTAAATATATTTGCCGAGAAACCAAACCCAAAGCTTGACCTTCACTGGCGAGAACAAAGGAAAATTCCCCAATTTGAGCTAGTCCCAAACCAGTAATTAAAGCTGTTTTCAAAGGATAGCGGAATAGTATTACTAAAGGAGTAATAATTAAAAACTTACCTACAAAAACTAAAGCAACTAATCCCAGAATTAATTCCAGATTTTGCCACAAAAATACTGGATCAATTAACATCCCAATGGCAACAAAAAATAAACTAGCAAATATATCCCGCAAAGGTTCAACAATAGTCAAGGTTTCATCAGCATATTCCACCTCAGAAATCATCAGCCCGGCGACAAATGCCCCCATTTCAATAGATAGCCCTAAAGATTCTGTAAGTAGGGCAATTCCTAAACAGATCGTAACTACACCTAATAAAAATAACTCCTTACTTTCCGTGCTGGCTAATAATCTTAATAAAGGTGGAATTAACCAAATTCCCGCCACAACTGCCCCAGCCGCAAATAAACCAATTTTTACCAATGCCATTAGCACAGCGATACCAATGACTTCTCCTGGTTCATGAAGGGCTGGTAATACAGCTAACATTAATCCCAGAGCCAAATCCTGAACTACCAGAATCCCCAGCATGACCTGTCCGTGGGGTGTTTCCGTCTCATTGCGTTCCATTAAGCACTTGAGAACCACAGCAGTGGAAGACAAAGACAAAATCGAACCCAAAAATACACCTTTAGCAGGTAAAGTTCCCCAAGCACCGGTGACACCACAGACCAAAACAGTGATGAGAATAGTGAGAATAATTTGTAAAGTACCACCTCCCAGGGCGATCGCTTTCACTTTCTTGAGTTCCGTCAAAGAAAACTCCACACCCAAAGCAAACAATAAGAAGGCTACCCCAAACTGAGCCAGGGTTTCCACTTGGATAAGTTCTTTAATCAGCCTCAGCCCAGAGGGACCAACAACCATACCACCGATGAGATATCCCAGCAAAACTGGTTGTTTTAACAGTGCAGCTAATAGTCCACCACAAGCAGCGACAGCAAACACCAAAACTAAGTCAACAATTAAGCGAAAATCTTCTTGCACTAACTTTAAAAACTATGAGGAACCATATAGATTTAGCATACAAAGTTTTAGCTGTTTGCGGGGAAGGTTGGGATACAAGAAGAAGAAAATTTGGATTATTAGAAAGCATTGGAGGGTACGTTAAAACGGAGTTCGTAACGCACATAGATCAAGGTGGTGCGTTACGCTGTCGCTAACACACCCTACGAATTATGAACCCTATGTCCAATATCTCTGCGATAATACATTTGAGCAAATTGAATATTCTCTATGCCTGCATAAGCTTGAGCGATCGCTTGCTGGAAATCCTCACCTAAACCAGTCACATTTAACACCCTACCGCCATTGGTAACAACTTCTTGGGCTGGATTTAACTTTGTCCCAGCATGAAACACAGTCGCCCCAGTTGTCTCTGCTGCTATAAACCCAGTAATTACATCACCCTTGGCATACTCTCCCGGATACCCACCAGCAGCAGCTACCACTGTTGCCGCAGCCCCCCGTTTCCAAGCAATAGGCGGCATATCTCCTAACCGCTGTTCTATGCAAGCCAAGATCAAATCTTCTAAAGGTGTTTCTAACATTGGTAAAATCACCTGTGTTTCTGGATCACCAAAGCGACAGTTAAATTCTAAAACGCGAAAATCCCCATCTGGTGAAATCATTAACCCAGCATACAGAATACCTCGATAGTCAATCCCCCTACCCTGTAAAGCTGTGATAGTTCTTTCTAATACTTCACTTTGTATCCGTACCATTAATTCTGGTGTCGCAATAGGGGCAGGAGCATAAGCACCCATGCCTCCTGTATTGTCTCCGATATCACCCTCACCGACCCGTTTATGATCTTGAGCGGGTAACAATGGGCGAATGGTTAAACCATCAGTTAAAGCTAAAACAGATACCTCTTGTCCCACTAAACATTCTTCAATGACAACGGAACTACCAGCGCTGCCAAACTGTCCTTGAAAAATTGCTTCAATGGCTTCTTCAGCCTGGGCAATAGTTTCAGCAACTGTAACCCCTTTACCAGCAGCTAAACCATCAGCCTTTATAACAATTGGCACGCCCTCGGATTTGATGTAGGCTTTTGCTGGTGTTAATTCTGTAAATACCGCAGCTTTGGCAGTAGGAATTCCTGCTTCTGCCATTAAAGCTTTAGCCCATGCTTTGCTGGCCTCTATTTGCGCTCCTGCTTTATTTGGACCAAATACCATTAAGCCTTGATTTTGTAGATAGTCAGTAATTCCTTGAGCTAAAGGTACTTCTGGACCAACAATGACTAAGGAAATACTATTATTTACTGCATATTCGCTGATACCAGCAAAGTCATCTACTGCTAAAGAGAGATTTTTACAACCTTGCATACTTGCTGTACCGCCATTTCCTGGTACGCAAACAACTTGCTCAATTTTATTAGATTGTAGCAGTTTCCACGCTAGAGCGTGTTCACGTCCCCCATTACCAACAACTAAAACTTTCACTGATTTCCTCGTGCTTCTCTTGGTTGTACCAGAATACCTGATACCATTTTCATTTGTATAGTGTGTAAGTTATTTTAATTTTTAAATTAGTTTCTACTACTTTAAAGGGATCGCAATTATAAATTCTGTTCCTGTTCCTGTTCCTGTTCCTGGTGCAGAAATACATTGTAAACTGCCATGATGTTTTTCGGTAATAATTTGATAACTGATTGAAATTCGATTGGACATTTTTGTGATTAAACTTTAGAGGTTGTTTGATAGCGTTCACGAAGTGTGCCAAAGGCATAGCGTGGCGTTAGCCATAAAGTATTAGATGAAACCGATAATCTCCAAAAACCTAACCCTGTTCCTCAACCATACTAAATTTCAGAGGAATTTTAATCCAAAATTCTGTTCCTTTCCCTAGTTCTGAGATACACTCCATTAATCCACTATGTTTTTCAACTACTATCTGATAACTAATTGCTAGTCCTAATCCTGTACCTTTCCCAACTGGTTTAGTTGTAAAAAATGGGTCAAAAATCCGCTGTTTTACTTCTTTACTGATTCCTGGTCCATTATCGGCAATACTAACTATGATATGCGTATTATTTGGAGAAACTTGGCTAGAAATGCGAATAGTGGGTAAGTGAGTGATCTTTTCTGTTGAATCATAGGTAAGAACATCAATGGCATTACTGATAATATTCATAAATACCTGATTCATCTGTCCAGCATAACATTCTATTTTTGGTAAGTCGCCATAGTCTTTGATGATCTCAATTCCAGCAAAACTGCCATTTGGTTTGAGACGATGTTGAAGAATTAGTAAGGTGTTATCAATACCTTCATGTAAGTCAACACTTTTGTTTTCTGCTTCATCAAGACGGGAAAAATTACGTAATGATAAAACTATTGAACGAATGCGATTTGTTCCCACTTGCATAGATGACATAATTTTTGGCAAGTCTTCTACCAGAAAGTCAAAGTCTATGGATTCTAAAACAGCTTTGATTTTACTTTCAGGTTGAGGATATTGGGACTGATAAAGTTGGAGAATTTCTAGAAGTTTTTCGGTGTAGTCATTGGCATGACTTAAGTTACCGTAGATAAAGTTAACCGGATTATTAATTTCGTGGGCTATACCTGCTACTAATTGCCCTAAACCCGACATTTTTTCACTATGAATTAATTTTGTCTGGGTTTCTTGGAGTTGATGAAGAGTTTGTTGTAATTGTCCGGCTTTGGCAGTGGACTGTGCTTCTGCTACGCAGCTTTGTTGATAGAGTTGTGCTTGTTGAATAGCAACGGCGGCTTGGTCTGCTAACTGTTGCAATAGTTCAATTTCTGTTTTTTGCCAAGTTCTTGGTGCTGTACACTGTTGGGAAATCAGTAAGCCCCACAGTTGGGTATCAATCTTGATAGGAACGATGAGATTAGCTTGGATTTGTAAACTTTGCAAAAATTCTCGATGACAAGGAGTTAATGGGTCTGTGGATACATTATTAATAGTTCTTGTTCTACCTTGTAAGTAAAGATTGGCAGATTCTTCAGGAAAGCATTCTGTTGGTAGTTGAGTTTCTAAGATTGATGGCCAATTACTATTGATATCTTCAACAATGACATTACCTTCAAGTTGATGCAGAAATTTATAAATCAGCACTCGGTCAGAATTGAGAAGGGAACGTACTTCCCTGACAATGGTTTGGAGGATGATGTTCAGATCTAATGTACTACGCATTTGATCTGTGATTTGCTTAAGTGCTTTAGTTAAAGATAATGATTTTTCTAATTCAGCAGTTTTTTCCTTGACTTTTTGTTCTAGCTGACTATTGAAGATATGTAATTCTTGGTATGTTTGCTGTTGTTGAATAGCTATTGAGAAGTTATGACATAAACCTGTAGCTAGTGAAATATCTTCTGGTTTCCATTCTGGCGCTTGTCCTTTTTTTGTTTCTTGCCATAATTCAAAGGAAAACTGGGGTAATTGTTGGTACTGATTTTGTTCACGCTTACCAGCCCAAAGAATTTCCGTGTCAAATTCTGGACGGAAAATGCTGAATACACCTAAGAAATTTTCCCGATAATGCAAGGGTATTACCATCATGCCTCGAATTGATGTGGGTTTAAAGGCAGGAGCTAATCCTCGCAAAGATGGTTCTTGATACAGGTCGGAAATTGCCTGAATTTGCCCTGGTTTGGATTTTTCTATCCATTGCTTCCAGGTAGGATCTTGTTCAATGATGTTGTTTTCTGATGCGTAGGGAAGTTGAGGTTGTTCTCCCCATGTATATAGTTCGTGAGTAGATTCAATATAAATTCTGCCCCCGATGCCGTTAAAAGCCGCTATGGTTTCTTCTACTGCTGTTTGCACCTCCATCGTGGGTAGTTGATGCAGGAGAGTGCTAATCCGGTTAATAATGGCTTCTCGCTTCTGCTGGGTAAGGCTTTCAGTGAGGAGATTGCTTTGTGAGATTGCGATCGCTACTTGGTCAGCAATTTGCTGGACTAATTTGAGTTCTCGCTGTGAAATCGGTTTTGATTGACTGTGATGTGATACTAATAATCCCCATAGTTTTAGCTGTGATGTTTCTTCTATCAGCTCATAGTTTAAAATTGGTACTACGAAAGAAGACTGCACACCCATAGCCTGTAAGTATTGGATGTGACATGGATCAACTTGGCGATAATAAATATTCTCATCAAGTAAGCTGTTACCAGTTTCTGTGGATATAAGTGGTGAGAATCCGATTTTTCCCCCAGTTACATCAACAATTGAACGTTGTTGTGCTAACAGGAACATTTCCCGTGCTTCCAAGGGAATATCAGTTTCTGGAAAGTGTAAGCCTAGTAAGGATGGTAGCCGTTGTTCATGGATAGATTCAGCAATGACTTCACCACTACCATCAGGATCAAATTTATATACTTTTACCCGATCTGTATTCAAAAATGTCCGGACTTCATTAACAGTAGTTGTTAATATTTCTTGAAGATCGAGCGATCGCCGAATCTGTTTAATCATCCGATGCAGTAAACTTTCTTCGTCTAAATTTTCCTGCAACTCTTTTGGTTTATTGGTAAATGTCATTGCTTATCTTCGCTTAATCGCAAATATAACTTTTTGTAAAGTAGCCTCTAATAAATGTTTATAACGTATAAGTTCGTGACTTTGCGGATTTTTTTAATAAAACTTTATACTGATTTAATACTCAGTTAATCATGTTTTTCATAATAAACATCTCCAAAAATAATGTAGAGCCGAGAATCCCTACCGATGGAACATCTCTACAAGGGTTCTAGAGAACGCATATTTAATTTCTACAAGATGTCTAATAAAAATATATTTCTGATTTTAAATCCAGTGATAATCACAATACTCAAAACTTTTTCTCTCCCGACTTCCTGCATATTTATATCTATTCTTCAATTAATAAAGATACTGACAAAGTAAGTAAACTGCGTATTTCTGCCCGCACACTCATGAGGATTCTACCTAAGTGATTTTCCCCTGTCCGATTTGCACCACAGCCCCAAAAATAATCTGTAGGTGAATTTTCTATCAGCATTTCATCTCCTGTGACTAATAATATTTCTCTAATTTCAAGATGAGTCATAAATTTTTTGAATACTGCAACCTGCATAACTTGAGTTTTCACTAATTCCCAATCTAGACGAAGATGGTAACTATGACAACGCCCTAAAGCAGCAGCTTGTTCAGGAGTAGCAGCAGCATGGATTAAAGGTATAATTGGCGCATCTGGACTACCGACAAATTTTTGCGCTTGATAATAATGCTCAACAGTGGGCCAGTAAGTACCTTCGATCTCAATGCTGTGGGGAGAAAAATTAGAAAAACAGCCATAGGGCTGGGAAACCTGATAAAAGTAAATAGTCATTTGCAAAATTCTCTTTTATACTAACATTAGCAAAATCAGTAATAATATAAATAAATAATAAGTTGAGCCATTCTGTTTTATGTCTACAGATGCTTTTGAACAAACAAATTGGGTATGGCAGTTTTCTTTACTCCAACAACAAGTAGGAGAATGGCTAGAATACCAATTTTCCCAATTTCAAAAAACTTTACCAGAATTACCTCCTGGTTGGTCAATCAGTCCTTGGTTAAGTCATTTATTAACAATCTTGTTTTGGCTAGGATTGGGTTTATTTGTGGTGTGGATAGGTTGGCAATTATGGCAAGAATTTAATCCCTATATTTACGGTTGGCTGAATGCAATTAATAATTCTTCGGGTTCTAGAACCAAAGCTGATTCTAGAGAAATATCAATTGCTTCTTTGTTAAATCAAGCTCAGGAATTTCATCAGCAGCATAATTACACAGAGGCTTGTCGTTGTCTTTATTTAGCAATGCTACAACAATTGCATGAACAAGCGATTACCCTTCAACAACCCAGCCGTACAGATGGAGAATATCTACAATTACTTAAATCCTCCGTTACTCTTATTCAACCATATCAAACATTAATTACTACTCATGAACAACTGTGCTTTAGTGATAATGAGATATTGGCAGAAAATTATCAACAGTGTTGGCAAGCATATCAACAAATTTTCCAGCGATAATGATCATGAACAATATCAATAATTTCCATATTAATTCAGATAAATCATGAAACGCAATCAGCGCGTTGCTTGGTTGGGTGCAATAGTCTTAGCCGTGATTATCTTACTGACTACTATAGCAGCCCCAAATACGCAAATAACTAGTGGTTCTACTTATAGCCGCGCTCCTGATGGTTATGGCGCGTGGTATGCCTTTATGCAAGACCAGAATATTAGTATTCAACGTTGGCAAAAACCATTTAGTGATTTACCAACAACAAAAAACCCTGTGACATTAATACAAGTTAACAGCACCCTCAAAGATATAGAAACATATCCACAACAAGAAGAATGGGTAAGAAAAGGTAATAACTTAGTAATTTTGGGAATTAAACAACCAGTAACAGCAGCAGCATTTAGTACCCAACATCAATCAACCTGGGGAAAAGTAAAGATTGATACCAGTCGCCGACATAACACCTCAAGTGAGGAACAAGTTACCCTAGGAGACAAATTTGGGGCAGTGGTTTGGCAAAAAAAATCCGGTAAAGGAAAAGTATTTTTAGTAACAACACCATATTTAGCTGCCAATGCTTATCAAAACAACGACAGCAATTTTAAATTATTAGCAGATTTAGTCAGCAAAAATAGTCAGAAAGTATTTGTAGATGAATATATACATGGCTATAAAGACAAAGATGCTAAAAAAGCAGCGGGAGAAGACAGTATATTCAATTATTTTGCAAAAACTCCCCTATTACCAGCCTTTATCCAGGTAATTGTCCTCTTATTGGTACTGATTTGGGCAGAAAATCGCCGCTTTGGTAAACCAGTGACTTTAGAAGTACCAGTCATAGATAATAGTCAGGCTTATATTCAAGCATTAGCGGGAGTCCTCCAAAAAGCAGAATCTAGTGATTTTGTTGTTGAAATGCTAGGAAAAGAAGAACAAATACAACTCCAGCAATCTTTGGGTTTGAGTAAAATTCCCCTAGACAATCAGGTTTTATCAAAAATCTGGGAAGAACAAACAGGAAATAGTTCAGAAAAACTTAATGCACTATTACAACTACCATTACAAAAACGCCGAATAACTGAACAAGAACTGATAAACTGGTTGGAGAAATGGCGTAACTTACGAGAAACTAAAAAAACATTGTAAACGGACTGGGCGACTAGAAGTCGCTACTACACAAGCAAAGTCCACCTGCGTGGACTAAGATGAATTTAACCCACGGAGGTGGGTTTTGTCTGTGTAGCTGCGATTTCTAATCCCTAGGCATATAATTTTCTAATTTTTTGTGTGTGAGTGATTTATAAATATGAGTGAAACTAATAATTCCATCTTAATTAATCTCGGAAAAGCAATTAATCAAATTGTTGTTGGCCAACCTGCTCTAATTAAACAGACATTAATTGCCTTATTAGCAGGTGGACACATCATTTTAGAAGGAGTTCCTGGCACAGGAAAAACTCTCTTAGTTAAAGTATTGGCACAGTTAATTCAATCCGATTTTCGTCGCATTCAACTAACACCAGATGTTTTACCATCAGATATTACAGGCACAAATATTTTTGATTTAAATACCCGCGATTTTACTTTGAAAAAAGGACCAGTATTTACAGAAATACTTTTAGCAGATGAAATTAACCGCACTCCTCCTAAAACCCAAGCTGCACTCTTGGAAGCAATGGAAGAAATGCAAGTTACCCTCGACGGGGAAAGTTTACCCTTACCTGATTTATTTTGGGTAATAGCTACACAAAACCCCTTAGAATTTGAAGGAACTTATCCCTTACCAGAAGCACAGTTAGATCGGTTTTTATTTAAGTTAATTGTTGATTATCCAGAACAAGCAGCCGAAAAACAAATGTTATTAAATCGGCAGTCTGGTTTTACTGCTAAACGCTCGGATATTGCCAACTTAAAACCTATTACCACAATAGCTGATATTTTGGAAGCTAGACAAGCTGTAAAAGAAGTTCAAGTATCAGAAACAATAGTTGATTATTTATTAGAAATTGTCAGAAAATCTCGTCAATATCCTGATTTAGCTTTAGGTGCATCTCCTCGCGCTGCTGGCGCTTGGTTGCAAACTTCTCAAGCTGCTGCTTGGTTATCAGGTAGGAATTTCGTTACCCCAGATGATGTAAAATTAGTGGCTTCACCCTTATTACGTCATCGCTTATTACTAAAACCAGAAGCAATGCTAGATGGATTACAAATTGATAAAGTAGTTGCAGCAGTAATTAATCAAATTCCAGTTCCTAGATAACGAAACAAAAACCATGATTCCGGCGAAAAAAGTTTATTTTTTATTAATTGCGGGCATATTTATCGCCCCAATTTTATCTATGATTGTGGGAATTTTTCCAACCATAATTATAACTTGTTTATTTGATTTAACCGTTTTCATATTAATGGTAGTTGATGGTTGGGGAATGAAAGCAAACCGAGTACAAATTACCCGCGAATTACCATCACGTTTATCCATTGGTAGAGATAATCCAGTGATATTAAAAGTCCAAGGTGGGAAAATTGATACAGTTATTAAAATCCGCGATTATTACCCCGGAGAATTTGCTGTTTCTACAACCACAGTTACAGCTAATATTAATGCTAATCAAAACCAAGAATTAACTTACACAGTTTACCCAAATCAACGAGGAGAGTTTGCTTGGGGAAATATGCAAGTGCGACAATTAGGAATGTGGGGGTTAGTGTGGCATGATTGGCAAATTCCCCAAAATACACAGGTGAAAGTATATCCTGATTTAGTGGGTTTGCGATCGCTCTCCATTCGTCTAACATTGCAATCATCAGGTTCTATCCGCAAAATTCGGCAAATGGGTATAGGTACAGAATTTGCCGAATTGCGAAACTATCGCAGCGGTGACGATTTACGCTTTATTGATTGGAAAGCTACCGCTAGACGTAGTTATGGAAATACAGGGCCACTAGTCAGAGTTTTAGAACCAGAACAAGAACAAACATTATTGATATTACTAGATCGTGGCAGATTGATGACGGCAAAAGTTCAAGGTTTGCAACGATTTGACTGGGGTTTAAATACCACATTATCCCTGGCATTAGCAGGATTACACAGAGGTGATCGCGTTGGAGTTGGTGTATTTGACCGCCAAGTTCATACGTGGATACCCCCAGAGCGGGGACAAAGTCACCTCAATCAACTTATTGATAAACTCACCCCCATTCAACCAGAATTAATAGAATCTGATTATTTAGGTGCAGTTACTCACGTCGTCAAACAACAAACCAGAAGGGCGTTAGTAGTCATCATTACTGACTTAGTTGATATCACCGCATCTTCTGAACTTCTAGCTGCTCTTACCCGACTAGCACCCCGCTATTTACCCTTTTGCGTCACTCTTCGCGATCCTCAAGTTGACAATTTAGCACACACCTTTACAGAAGATGCTACACAATCTTATGTTCGCGCAGTTGCATTAGATTTATTAGCACAAAGACAACTGGCTTTTGCCCAATTAAAACAAAAAGGTGTATTAGTTCTTGACGCACCAGCAAATCAAATTTCTGAACAATTAGTTGATAGATATTTACAACTTAAAGCCAGAAATCAGCTTTGAATAGAAAGTTTTTTGAGATTATGAAAATTAGCAATATAATTTACCAAAAATTTTCAATGAAAAGCATTTCAAGAATTTGTTATAATATAAAAGAGTCAAGAGAAAAAATTAGAAGAAAAAATTAAGCATTGAAATAAACTGTAAATATTTAGAACTGAGGGAAAGTTTATGGATACTGAATTAGAACAAAAAATCTACCGAATACTTGTTGATAATTTGCCTAATGATCATAATTTTGCAGATGTTGTTAATAATTTACTTGGATTAGTAGAGCGTGGCTGTAGTGAGAAAGCTGCATATCATAATCAAACTGTCGGCAATGAAGAGTTTACTTATTGGAGTGATTTTCAACATGAAATACATCATTTAAGGATACTCAAGCAACAAGAAAAAATTAAAGCCTATCGAGGAAAACTTCAATGGGAAGACAATCTTGAAGAAATGAGAACAAATTCATGATTATTGTAGATTCAAGTGTCTGGATAGACTATTTTAATGGGATAGAAACGCCAGAAACTAATAAGCTAGATGAACTTTTAGGATTAGAACCAATTGCTATTGGTGATCTCATTTTGACAGAGGTTTTACAAGGTTTTCGCTCAGATACAGGATATCAAACAGCAAAAGAATTACTGACTTCTCTAACAATCTTTGAGATGTTAGGCTTGGATATTGCTCTCAAAAGTTTTGATAACTATAGATTTCTCCGTAAACGTGGTGTTACTATTCGCAAAACGGCTGATGTAATTATTGCAACTTTTTGTATTGAAAACCAACACTCACTTTTATTTAGTGATAAAGATTTTCTGCCATTTGTTAACCATCTTGCTTTAATTAGCGTTTCAACAACTATATGAAAAACTAATATAGCGGTATGCAATAGGATGATATACATCCTAGTAGTGTGTCAAATCAATTTTGACGAATAAATAAATGAACCGCGAAGGACGCAAAGAGCGCGAAGGAAGAAGGAAGAAGGAAGAAGAAAAATGGCAACGTATGAACCCGTCAATTAATTCTTGACAGACTACTAGTACAGCACGGCGTAAATAAAACAACCATTCTCAATCTCCAAAAAGCTTACGCCATATTATTTTTGACTTTTGACTTTTGACTTTCGCAAAGCGGTACTAGTCCCCTCTGGAAGAGCGGGGAGGGAGTTGGGTTTCTTGTATCTTACTCAACCAATAGCCGCTATATTACATTGGCAATTATTTCTGCTTCCGGCTACAATACTTCACCAAAACCACAAACAATCCCATCCCCACCAAATATTTAATAGGATCTGGAATCATCGGATTTGGCGAGAAAAACCCCTCAATTAAACCAGCAACAATCAACATCGGCACAATCCCAAAAACCAATTGTACAGCCAGAGAACCATAAAACTTTAACGCATCCCGACGGCGATATTTACCAGGAAATAAAATTGCCCTTGCAAGTAATAATCCTGAAGCACCAGCAAAAAATATTGCAGGTAATTCCAAAGCCCCATGTGGAAATACAAATGCCCAAAACGGATAAGCCAGATTATTTTGACCGACTAAAGCACCAATAGCACCAATTAAAAAACCATTAAATAACAGTAAATAACTTGTATATAAACCCGCCGTCATGCCTCCAGCCACCGCACCAAAAGATACAGAAATATTATTCATCATAATGTTACTAGAAGCTAAAGGTTCAGTTCCCACAATCGAACCCATCCATAGTTCACCTTTATCTCGCACCAGAGAAATCAATCTTTCCGGTACTACCAACGACATAAAGCTAGGATCTTGCCAAGCATACCACCAAGCAATTAAGCCTCCTAAAATAAACATAGCGGTGGCTGTGGCAATGTATAGGAACGTTTGCTGCACCACAGCAGGAAAACCCCACAAGTAAAATTCCTTAGCTGCTTGCCATTCCTGTCGCCGCGAACCCTGGTAAATTTGTGCATAAGCGCGAGTAGTCAAAGATTGTAAACTTTGAATTAACGTTTTACCTACTTGCTGAGTCCGCGCCCTTGCTAAATCCGCTGCCACAGACCGATATAAACTCGCTAATTCCCTAATTTCCCCAGAACCCAGAGACTTTAACCGTTTCTGTTCTACCTTTTTTAACAAAGCATCTAAACGTTGCCAATTAGCTTCCCGTCTTCCTATCCAACGTTGAATATTCATAAAATTTCTAAATACTTAGTACAGATTAGCTTAAAATAACTTCAAAGTCAGAGCCGTATTTTAGGAAAAAATTAACACCATGTCTGAAAACTTTGGTTCTCCTGATCCTATTCAACCTTTAAGTGTAGGTAGTGTTGTTAGTGCGGGAATGAGATTGTACCGTTCTCATTTTAAGAAATATTTTTTCATAGCCCTTAAAGCTTATGCGTGGTTACTCGTTCCTATTTACGGTTGGGTGAAATTTTACGCCCTCTCAGCCCTAATTTCTCGTTTAGCTTTTGGTGAATTAGTGAACCAACCAGAAAGCGTTTCATCTGGTGAACGTTTTGTCAATTCCCGTTTGTGGGAATTTTTTGTTACCATGATTCTTATGTTTGCCATAAGTATAGGAATTACTCTGGGATTTGTCCTCATTGGTGGTTTATTAATAGGTATACCAACGGTATTATTAGGAGGATTACAAGATGCAAACCCAACTAATATAGGTATTATTATTTTAATAACTTTACTAGTTATGATCATTGTCTTGTCAGGCATTACGTGGATAGGAACTAGATTTTATTTAGTAGATGTTCCTCTAGCAATTGAAGAAGATGTTAATGGTAGTTCAACAATTAATCGTAGCTGGGAACTCACTAAAGGAAATATTGGCAGAATTGTTTTAGTTTCTCTGATTGGCGTTTTAATTACCATTCCTATCCAATTTATTATTCAGATCATCACTACTATTACTCAGCTAATTTTTACACCTTTAATGCAGGAACGTAATCCTATTTTTTCAATCATCTTTTTGGTGTTAATAGTTGGGTTAAGTTTTTCTGGTGGGGCATTAATTGTCCCTTTTTGGCAAACAGTGAAAGCTGTTGTTTACTATGACCTTAGAAGTCGGCGTGAAGGTTTGGGTTTACAATTAAGAGATCACGATATTTAGTTTAAATATAATGCACCTTTTTAATCGAATTAAATTCACCACACCCGAAAGTGTAGAAATAGAATTTACCCTTGCTGGTATTGGTAGTCGGGCTTTAGCACTGATGATTGACTACCTAATTTTAGCTGTCACTTTAGTAGTAATGGCGTTAATATGGTCGTTTATTTTTCAGCAAGCAACTGATATTGGAGTCGGTATTTTTGGCTCTGATTTCGGACTATGGTTGATAGCTATATCTCTCTTAAGTTTCTTCTTTATTTACACAGGTTATTTCGTCTTTTTTGAAACTCTTTGGCGAGGACAAACACCCGGTAAAAGTATTGCTAAAATTCGCGTTGTCCGAGATGATGGGAGACCTGTAGGTTTGCAACAAGCAGCATTACGAGCTTTACTTCGTCCCCTTGATGAATCTTTATTTATTGGTGCTTTTTTAATTACTTTCAACGAGCGGGAAAAACGTCTTGGTGATTTAGCCGCTGGGACAATTGTTATTCAAACTGAAACAGTTGTGAAATCATCAAGTTTAGCTATTTCTGAAGCAGCTAAATCTTTTCATATTCAGTTACGAGAAATAGCAGATTTATCACCTTTATTACCCGATGATTTTGCGATTATTCGAGAATATTTACAGCGACGGAGTGGAATGTCAACAAAAGCCCGAATAGCACTTTCTTTAAAACTCACTCAACAAGTTCAATCTATTATTAATTTAGAAATTCTTCCAGGAAACATTGCTTCAGATGTATTTTTAGAAGCTGTTTATCTTGCCTATCAACAACCAGAATATTAAAGCCGATTTTCATCTATAATGGGCTATTTACGTGATAATTTGTCTGAATCAGGATTTATGGCAAATACCACATTTTTGAAGTGAATGTAGCTATTTACATTACAATCGCATTATTTAACCCATTTACTCAGAGTAATTCCCAAAAACTGTTCTAGTTGAGTGATACTATTAAGATGATTAATGATAGCATTAAGTTCTTGATTTTGAGCATCAACTGAACTTTTTTCAAAATTAATAATATCCGTCATCGAAATATTACTACTTAATCTCATTCTTTCCTTAGCATTTATCACTTTTGATGCTGCTAACTTTCGGGCTTGCTGTGCTAATTCAATTTGCTTAAAAGTATCTTTAACATTACGAATTTTATTTTTCAACTCCTCATTCAAATTATCCTGAGTTTTTGCTAGACTGTAATTAGCATTTTGTAGGCTAATCTGACTTTTAACTACAGCATTATCTTGGCTGAGATTACCAAACTCACGATTTAATATTAAAGACGAACTCAAGTTATTTGTATCTTGAGTATTAGAAGCACTATTAAAACCATAACTTACATTTAATTTTAAATCCAATTGTTGTTGATTTTTAGCTTCTGTTATCCCAAATTTAGCATTTTCCACAGCATTAATAGCAGCAAGATAACCAGTATTATTAACTTTAGCTAATTCTAGCATTTCTGTAAAAGCTGGTAGATTTAAACTTTTTGGAGGTTCAGGAGTTTCAATAGCAATTAGTTTTTTCGTTATTGGTAAATCTATAGTTTTAGTTAATTCAGAAATTGCTTGTTCTAAACTTGATTGTGTATTCAGTAAATTTACTTCTTGTTGAGCAATATCAGCTTGACGCTCAACCAGATCATTTTTAGAAATTCTCCCAAATTCAAATAATGCTTGTAATCTATCTAAATCTTTTTTAGCATTAGCAAAAGACAATTGTTCAATTTTTAATCTTTCCTGAGCTAACAATAAACTTCTATAACTAACTATAGTATTAGTAATTGTTTGAGAAGTAGTATTTTTTATATTTAAAATATTTGCATTTTCTGTCAATTTCGCTCTTTGAATACTCAGAGTATTTAATTGTGTACCAAAACCCTTTAATAAAGGTTGACTAAAATTAAGATTGACACTTTGACTTAGAGTATTTGTATCTGAGGAAGTATCTAATGAGCTAGTACGAGATAAAAGATTTTGTCCTTGCCATGCTAAACTTAAATTACCACCTGTAGGAATTTTTAAATTAAAATTAGCACCTAAAAGAGCAGTTGTATTGTTATTCTTATTATTACCAGTTTGATTATTATTCAAATTTAAAGATAGCTGTGGTGTAAAAGTTGGACTAAATTGAGATTCAGTTTCAGCTAATTGTTTTTGGTCTAAAATACGTTGGAGATAAGCTATTTTTAAATCTCGATTATTTTGTAAAGCTAAATAAACAGAATCAGCTAATTTTAAGGGTAACTCCTGACTAGAGTTATTTAATAGTAATTCCAAATCAGAATTAGATTTTGGTAAATTTTGTTGATTAGCTATATCTTGACATTTTCCTAAACCTGGAAACAGTAAAATCAGGAGCAAAGATGATACTGGTAATAAAAAACTATTCATAGTAAAAAAATTAAGTAGGTTGGGTTGACGCTCATGTTACCCAACATTAACATTATTCTAAACCTTACTTATTGAGAGCGTAAAGCCTCAACAGGATCTAATTTACTAGCTCTCAGCGCAGGTAAAAAGCTAGAAATAATACCCACCATAATAGCAGAACTGAGAGAAACTAAAGGAGTTTCATAACCAAATTGATAGGGTAAATTCAAGAGAGTCATAGTTATAATTGTAATCCCTTGTACAGTAACTATTGCAAGTATTCCTCCTGTCATACTAATAAAAGTTGCTTCTAGTAAAAACTGAATTAAAATATTTTTTTGTGTAGCACCAATAGCCCGTCTTAAACCAATTTCTGGAGTCCGTTCTACAACTGATGCTATAGTAATATTAGCAATTCCCACACCCCCCACAAATAAAGAAATACTTCCAATAAGTAAAAGAATAATAGTCACACCATTTAATACCTTTTCTAAACTTTTCACCTCTTCAACATTACTAGAAGCGTAAATATCTGTATTAGGGAATCTTTTCTTTAAAATGCTAATTGCTTGATTTTGGAGTTGTTCTATATTTTCTGGATTCTTGGGAGTAATAGTAATCTTATCAAAAAAAGGACTTGATTTGAGAGATTGATAAACAGATAAAGGAATTAATATCAATCCTTGTTCTTCTCCCCATGAACTACTTTTTCTAGTTTGGATAATACCTTGAATATAATAAGACTTATTTTGAAAATAAATCATTTTTCCCAATGAATTTTTACCTTTAAATAGTTTTTGTGCGAGTAATTGATCTATAACAACAACTGAACGGATTTGCTGTAAATCATTAACTGTAAAAAACTTACCAGCAATTAATTTTCTTCCCGAAATAGGTAAAAAATCTGGTGTTACTGCTTGACTTTCTACATTGATTTTTTGAGTTCCCAAAAAAATAGCATCATTACCACCATTTTGTACAGGAGCAATATATTTCCAACCAGATAATTTTGTTTTTAACCATGCTAAATCTTCGCTTTGATATTTTTTTTGTTGAGACGTAACCGAGTTATAGGGAGACTGAATAGAAATTTGCGGAGATTCCATTTTTTGTAATTGCGTCTTTAAATATATTTTTCCAATATCACTTACTTGTAAAGTTCCACTCACAGCAAATACACCCATAAATACACCTAAACTACTCAAAAATGAGCGCAAGGGATTACTGCGTAAAGAACTAGATGTTAAAGATAATAAATCATTGATGTTCATGGGGGTAAATATGTTAAATTTATTCTTTATTATCGGTAAGGGTTTAGAAGAATAGAAGAAGCCAGGGAATAAATTCCCTGTCTTATAGCCAAAGTCGGTTAAAACCGACTATTTTTGGTTTGTTTATTTTATTTCGAGAATACAGTTTTATTTTTAATTAAGAATAGTGCGTTTTAACGCACTTTAGCTATGAGACAGGGAATTTATTCCCTGGCTATGTTTTTTACTACAATATTATCTTATTACTACATTTTTATGACAACATGATCTCCCTCATTTAATGGAGTTTCTAAAGAGGGAATTAATACTTCATCTCCTGGTTTTAAACCTGATTTAACTTCAATATTATCTAATCCTTGTAATCCAGTTTTGACCATTCTTTTAACAGCCTTACCTTGTTGATCTTTTATCCAAACAAATGTTTCTGATTCATTTTCTTGAATAGCTTCACTAGGAATAACTGTCACATTATCACGTTGAGCAATAATTAAAGCAACCGTCACTGGAGTTCCCGGAACAATATTTTTATTAATTTGATCTAAACGCACAATCGCTGTAATTTTGACATTATCTGTACCTTGATTATTATTTTGGGTATCTCCAGCTAATAAAGATATTTGTTGAACCTTACCAGTTAATTTTTGTGATTGAAAACCAACTATACTAATTTCAGCTTGTTGTCTAATTTTAACCTTGGTTGCGTCGAAAGGAGATAACTTTAATTCCACAATTTGTTGAGCAGGATCACCAATAACTAAAATATCTCCTTTGGGTTCAATCACATCACCTAATTTTGCTTGTAAATTGAGAACTACACCATCAATAGGAGCAGTAATTACTGTTTTTCTTAATTCCTCAGCAATTTTTTGGCGTTGTATTTTAAGTTTATCTATTTCTTTAATCATTTGATTGAGTGCTAATTTAGCTTGGTTTAATTCTTGTACAGATTGGTCAATTTTAGTTTTAGCTTCTTTCAATTTTTGCTGGGGTTCAGATTTGTTATTTCTCACATCTTGCCAAAAACTTTGTAATTCTAATTTCTGTTGATCTAAATCTAAATTGCTTAAAGATAATTCATCTTTAGCATTACTTAAATCTGTTTCAGCTTGAGTAACTTTTTTTTCTTGATCTTTTAATTCAGTTTCCGAAATAAATCCTTTAGCGAAAAGTTGTTTATTTTCTGCTAATTTAACTTTTGATTCTTTTAAATCAGTTGTTTTACCAGTTAACCCTTGTTGTTTTCTGGTAACTTCTAATTTACGCTTTTGAATTTCCCGGATTTTTTCATCTTTTTTCTTATTAATATCATTTCTATAGATACTTTGAATATTTCTGTATTCTTGCTGAATTTCTAATAATTTACTTTCTGCTCTTTTTAAAGATGACTGTTTATCAACAAGTTGTAAATTCTTCTCTTTTAAATCAGATGCAAATTCTTGTAATTTAATTTGTGTTTCTGTATCTCGCAGACGGATTAAAGTTTGATCTTTTTTAACTTTGTCGCCAATTTTGACTAATACTTGTTCTACTGTTCCTGTGATTGGGGATTTAATATTTCTTTGATTATCTAATTTTAATATGCCACTTTCACCAGTAATTTTATCTTCTACTTTGTCTTGAGTAGCTGTTACCATGCGAACAGGTATGGTTTGAATTTTGCTTTGGGTAAATATGGCAAAAATTAACCAACATCCAAGGGTAACACTTGTTAAACTTGCGAAGATAGTTAACAATTTAAATCCTGGTTTGAATTTAAAGTTTTTCATTGTTATTGATTAATACAATTAAAGTAGAGACATTGTATGCAACGTCTCTACAAAAAATTTATCACAAATGATTGGAAATTATTATTCCACCAAACAGTATGAAATTGCTTATTCCTGCCACACTAGGGCTTGAAACATTGCCATGAGTAAGCATCTCTAGCATTCAAAGCTCTTGCATAGGCTCTTGAATTATTCTTCTGTTGACGGCAAACCTCTTGCGTATCAATGCCATAATCCCAATAAGGCCAATCTGAAAAAGTTGTTAGTGGCATTCGACAACGCCAAGAATAAGCACCATTACCTGATATTGCTTTAGTGCCTCTGTAGACAGGATACTTGTAATAACAGTATTTCGCTAAATCTAATCCTCCCAAATTAGTTTCCGCTTGCGCTGGCTTTATATTAGCAATAGGAGACATTAAAACAGATACGAAAGCAATAATTGTCAAAGCAATTTTGTTGTCCATTTTTAACCTCGTTAAATTGAGTTTTTGGTTAATTACTCCACAACGCCTTATGTGAGTTAGACGCTGAAACAACGTAGTCTCGGTTACAGGGGTAGAAATTACGATTAACGTAAAAGCAACCACCTTTGATGTGGAGTATGTTTTGTAAATCACCCTAACCCCCCAAGGTTAGATTGTTTGATATTCAGTTCAATGTCTAGATTGATAACTAAGTCAAGTATTTCTACTGCGTTCTCAATCCATACCAAGACTGTACTTGAAGTAAAAAGCCTTGTCAGTAGGAAAAAGTATGGAATTTGTATAAAAGAAATTAGTGGGAAAAGTAGGTTTTTGTTGGTTTAGTGGGTAAAAAATGCTAAATTTAGTTAATATCCACTGAAAACCGTCTTGAATCCTGCTATCTAATGAATATTGATGACGCTTTAAAATTTACTCAAAGTCTAATTGAGAACCACACTAAAAAACCTCTCAATGATTCACAGATACTTGTACTGAGAGGTTGTTTAGAGGGTAAAAGTTATAAAGAAATATACAATTTATACAAAATTGGCGAAGATTACAGTAAAGAAATCGGTTCTGACTTGTGGAAAAAACTGTCTGCTGCACTCAAGATAAAAATTACTAAGACAAATCTTAGAAATGTAATAGAACAACATTTACCTACTGAACCACAAAAAATATCTAATTCACAAATATCACCCAAATGCAATGATGAAATACGTGATTTTGTCGGACGTGACGCAGCTATTACCGATATCAATAACCTCGTAAAAGAAGGTAGAAAAATAATCGTCATCCAAGCCGCAGGAGGAGTAGGAAAAACAACCTTAGCAAAGCAATATTTAACTAAATTTGACTTGATATTACCACTAGAAATGGCAAAAGATAAAGAAACTATTACCGCCGTTGAAAGTGTAGTTGAAGAATGGCTAAAGCAACATTTTCAAGAAGAACCAGGAAGAGAATTTGGAATTACATTATCAAGATTAAAAACACAATTACAAACTCGCAAAGTAGGAGTATTAATTGATAACTTAGAACCTGCACTAGATGAAAAAGGAAGATTTGTTGAAAAACATAACGGTTATACAAAATTATTGGGAATTTTGGCTGATGCAGATGTGCAATCTGTCACCCTAATTACAAGCAGAGAACGTTTATGTGATGACCGTGTGAATGGTATTTATCATTATCCTTTATCTGTTTTGGATGTAACCGCATGGAAAGAATTTTTTACATTTTATCAAATTAAAATTGATCCTGATTCTGTCAAAGCAATAGAAGAAGCTAATCAAAAAGTTGATGAAGATGATGCGCTCAAATCATTAGTTGAAACCCCAGCAAAATCACCTTTGGAAGCAATGCACAAAGTTTATGGGGGTAACGCGAAAGCAATGGATATCCTTTTGGGGGTAATGAGAGAAGATTATGATGAGGATATGGCCGCTTATTGGCAAGAAAATTGTACTTTGGTAGAAACGGAATTAAAAAATTTAGTTGAAAGTCAATTTAATCGGTTGCAAATATTAGATACTAAAGCCTATAAACTTCTTTGTCGGTTAGGATGTTTTCGTTATCAAGATGTACCCAGAGTTTCTATTGATGCGCTTTTAGCTTTACTGTGGGATATTCCTGAAGAGAAACGGAGAGATGTAATTAAGTCTTTGCGAAATCGGTGTTTAGTTGAGTTTGAAAAAGGAGAATACTGGTTACATCCAGTTATTAGGGAACAGGGAATAGAAAGGTTGAAAGCAAGTGGAGAATGGGAAGAAGTAAATCGTAAAGCGGCTGAGTTTTGGACTGAGAGTGTTAAGAGTGTTGAAAGTATTCAGGATGCTAGAAAAGCCTTTGAGGCTTATTATCATTATTTGGAAATTAATAATTTGGAAATGGCTGGAACAATAATAATGTTTGGAAGAAATCATAAATTTGAGGAAGGTGAGAAACTTGGACATTCTTTTTATAGATTAGGTTTACTGCAAAATATAAATACTAGTATTCAGAGAATCATAGATAACGTTAAAGATAAAAGTATTCTTTGCCAACTTTATAACATATTAGGTGATGTTAACTGGCTTAATGGTAATATTTCCTCTGCCATTAATTACCACATGAAATCAGGATATTTAGCCAATCAAGTTATAAATAATAGTCTCGATAAACTTCCAGAAAATATATTATTATTAGAAGGTATGAAGAAAAATTCTCTATTTAATCAAGGGTTATGTCTATTAGATATGGGTGATTTAGAACAGGCTTTGCATTATTTTTATAGAGCTATTGCAAGTAAAACTAATTTAATAAAAAATACTGAGATCTATCATTCAACTCATGCTCGACTTCGAGGTGAATATCTAAGCCAGGAATGCGGTTTATATATAGCTTTTATAAATTCATGTTTAGGTAATCACCAAGAAGCTTTGGAGTTTCTAAATGAACACAATAATAAATCTTTACCTATACGCTCAAATAATTGGAGTTTAGGATATAGTTTACTCTACATAAGCGCAACTTATAAAAATTTAGGACTGACTAAAGATGCTTTTCAGTTTTACGATAAAGCTATATCTTTTGCAAAAGAAAGTAATTATACTCAAGTTAAAGCAAAAGCATTAACTGGTTTAGCGGAACTATACCGAATACAGGATGATTTTGAAAAAGCACTTTTCCATCATTCAGAATCAATCGAACTATTAAATAAAATCGGTGCTAAATGTGATTTAGCTGAAGCATACTACCAACTAGGTTTAACATATCAAAAAATGGATGAAACTGAAAAAAGTCACACCAACTTTAATGAAGCTATCCGACTATTCAACGAAATGGAAGCACCCAAGCAAGTTGAGAAAGTGGAAAAAGCGAAAATCCAAAATTAAGCTACAGAAAAATCTGTAAACTGCCGATATTCAGGACGAATAAACCCTAAAATAATATCATCCTTTCCCACTCCTAATTCCAATAATTCTCCAGTTATCCCCCTTTCCGTACCATCCCCTTCAATGCAGATTTTACCATCAATAATTCGCAAATGAAATACCACTGCATGAACTCTACCTGTTTTATCCCAACCAGTGTCCATTAACAAATAATTATCAGATTCTTGATCACAAATATATAAAGCCTCAATTTTGCCATGACTAGGTTTATATTGAGCGTGTTTTTTCACAATACTAACTATAATTTTCCTATATTTATCTAACTTATCCATCGTACAATTACCTCCTGAATTGGATCAAAAATAATGTATATTTATGATAATTGTAAGGGGTTAGCATTGCTAAACCCCTACCCATAATGTTTTTACAATATATTTAATTTTCTCCAATAGATTACTCAAACTATTTCCAAACTTAAAACATCTGCGGACATATCCGCAACTAATCGCATAATCTTCAACCATTGACTACCAAGTAAAACTTCTGTAATTTCCTCACCACCATAAACCGGAATTTCAAACTCTCTTCCGTCAATGCGTACCTTTCCTAAATAAATCCTAAAAGTCTTGATTCCCTGGGCTGTTTTTAATGGTCTTTCCCGCAAAAAACGCCAACCTAATGCTTCTAAATCTTGGGAATTAACAGCAAGTAACTCTGTAAAACCAGTATCTAACATTGCTGTTACTGGTAATTCTAAATCATCAGCAGTAATTAAATCAATTTCCAAAAAAATCTCCCCATCACTTCCAAAATCGCCTAGAATCATATCCTACCAGCTACTCCAGTTTCATTAATCACAAAAATAAAGGGTATAGCATTTGGATGTTTTTGCAAACACATTTGGGTGACAATTTCTTCATCTTTATCAACGAAATAATCTCCACTTTCTGAATCAACTGCCATAAACCAGTTATAATGACTTTTGATCAACTCTGGTTGCAATTTTTCAAAAACCACTCTACAGCGTTGATGATGAGTTTCTAGGTCACTTCTATACAGATTTATTGTGTCTTCTGTCCACTGAATTTCAGGAAATAATCTGCCTCGATGTACTACTTTATGAGATTTAGTTTCAGTCATATTTTTACACCTCTTAATAAAATGAATGTAAATTAACTTTTCTAGGTATATTATATAAAAAAATTGATAAATGACAATTACAATATTATAATGTCACGTTTGTAGGGGTTTAGCAGTGCTAAACCCCTACTATGAATTACTTAAAAATCCAAACTCGGCCAGTCTGGTTGACGATAATAATGGGTCATATTATCAAATTTTCGTAGTTCCACCTGATTGATGACAAAATCTGGTGTATCTAATGGCAATGATTGATTAAACTCAGAAAACATATTGCTGAGGTTTAGCCGATCTAATTCTGGGGGAATTTCGCTAAAATACCCCAATGTTACATGAGCAGTAAAATTATAATGTTGCTCAATACCCAAGCCCATTAATGGACGATTTTGATAAATTATCCGCCGGAATTGAATAATTTCCTCATAGGAACGTTTATCCTTAGGTACTAAACATACACCTACAGCCCTAGGCATGACAATCAATCCCAACATTTGCCAAGAAATGGGATCAGATCCCTTTGTCATCAATTGTTGATATTCTGCAAATCTCTCAGTTAATTGAGAGTTCAAGTCTTCAGCAAATTGGGGATTTTTTGCACAAGCATGATTAAAAGCACTATCCCAAATCAAATCTGCCACCGTTACATGAAAACTAACAGGAGGAACAGGTACAATTAGATCACTAGCAATGGGCAGCTTTAAAAGTTGCTGTTGATAGGCTTGTATTTGGCTGTAAAAAGCAGCGTTGTTTAAATCTTCTCCTGCTGGTGGAGTAATCAGCGTATAGCCGGGGAAATGTACAGCTTCCCTAACTCCAGCCTGAACCTGGAATTTAGAAGATTCCTGAATATGCTGAATTTGGGTTTTGTAAGCCTCTGGTAGCGTCATGCGGGCTACCCGATTTAAATAGGTTTGGTAGTTGTCGTCCAATCTTGATCACCTTGCGCTGTTTTGATAGATTGTAGGGAGATTTACTCAATTTGACCAAATTAATTTTGGTTTTTTAAATTTTAAATTGCTATGCCAATATATTTTTATTGGGGTGAAGATGATTTTGCTATGGAAAAAGCCGTAGTAACTTTGCGCGATCGCATTCTCGACCCCCTGTGGACAAGTTTTAATTATACCTCCTTTTCCGTAGATCAACCTGATCCTATTGTCCAGGCTTTAAATCAAGCAATGACACCGCCATTTGGTGCTGGTGGGAGGTTGGTGTGGCTCATCAACACAACTTTTTGCCAAAATTGTCCAGATAACATACTAGCAGAATTACAACGAACTCTCAAGGTCATCCCCGCAGATTCAACCTTACTATTGACTAGTCGAAACAAACCAGATGAACGCCTGAAAAGTACAAAACTCCTCAAACAATTTGCTACAGTTTCCGAATTTCCCCTGATTCCTCCTTGGAAAACCGAACTTTTAGTCCAATCAGTGCAACAAGCTGCTCAAACTGTGGGAATAAAAATAAGTCCGCTCATAGCTGAACAATTAGCCGAATCAGTAGGTAATGATACCCGTCTTCTCTACAATGAACTAGAGAAATTACGTCTCTATACAGAAGGTAGCGGCAAACCTTTAGATGTAAATACAGTATCTGAGTTAGTGAGAAATACTACTCAAAATACTTTACAATTAGCAACAGCCATCAGAACCGGAGATACTCCGAAAGCTTTAGGAATCTTAGGTGATCTCACTACCGCAGCCGAACCAGGTTTACGAATAGTTGCCACACTCATTGGTCAATTTCGCACCTGGTTATTGGTAAGAATGATGATAGACAGTGGTGAACGCAACCCGCAAGCGATCGCTCAAGGTGCTGAAATCTCCAACCCTAAACGCATCTACTTCCTACAGCAAGAAGTCAAATCCCTTAGCTTACAGCAACTCATATCGGCCTTACCTCTGCTATTAGAATTAGAAGTCAGCCTCAAGCAAGGTGCATCTGAAACTTCAACACTACAAACTAAAGTTATCGAACTTTGTCAAATATGTCATCGCATTTAACATCCCCATCAATAATAGACATCTCCAGGAATGAATGTAGAGACGTTCCATGGAACGTCTCTACATGGGTTTCAGATTACGCATATTTAATTTCTACAAGATGTCTAATATATCTATTCAACCTTCACCGGAACTTCTAATTAAGAAAATAATTCCAACTCATTATCACGTTCCCTATTTTCCCTCTGTGTCACCTAGTTATATGCTCGAAATTTACAGTCTTCATTTAAGCAATCGGTTACAGCGAATTCTCTCTCAACCCCTGATTTTGGCAACTATTGCCACTGCAAGTCTGATTTCCGGTACTTTCGGCTTCAATGCCAAAGTAGTTGCTGAAACTGTAACCGTTAATAATACAGAAGTAACTAATTATGCAAAAGCCGTATTGGGGATGGAACCAGTCCGTCAGCAAGCCTTTGAAGAAATTAAAAAAATTATCGGTAGCAAAGATATCCCCCAAGTAATCTGCAATGATCCCGCAAGTGTCAATGCACTACCCGGCAAAGCAAAAGATATTGCCGTAAATTACTGCAACCATTCTCAAAAAATAGTTGGGGATAGTGGTCTCACCGTTGACAGATTCAATAAAATTACCCTAGAGATTCAAAACAATAATAATTTAAAACAACAACTTTATAATACATTGCTGCGCTTGCAAAAGGCTTCTCCCTCAAAAACCTCCAAATAAGTATGGCTCGCATAAAAGAAACCAAAAGCTTTGATAGATAAAGGTTTACAGGATTTTACAGGCAAACAAGTGCAAGATTATTGAGCCAAGATGTTGAAAACCCTTGCATTCTCACTAAAAATAACCGGGTAAATTTGAGGACTAATTGCCCAACCTTCCTCTTCCTTCTTCCTTCTTCCTTCGTGTCCTTCGTCCCTTTGTGGTTCATTAACTCCTGACTCCTGACTGCTGACTCCTGACTCCTGACTCCTGACTCCTGACTCCTGGCTCTTAGTTTTTCACCTCACACACAATATTATTGCTAACCTGATAACTGAAGAATCGGCTGAGTCCCGATTTCATAAGGCTTTCAGGTATTATTTTCACTTTCCTAAAAAAAGATTTCCAAAACCCCTTGACAGAACTAGGAAGGAAAGATATATTAGTTAAGTGCCGAAGAGAGAAACGACTCCCGGCAACTGAACCGAGAAAAAATAATACTTTGAAAGAATAGATTAAACCAATCCTCGTCGTAAGATAATTTAAATTACTGGGAATTAGTTCCTAGATAATTGTAGAGGATTCCGAGATTTTAACTAATGTCGGAGCCAACAAACTCGAAAGAAACAAAATGGAGAGTTTGATCCTGGCTCAGGATGAACGCTGGCGGTATGCTTAACACATGCAAGTCGAACGGTCTTTTCGGAGATAGTGGCGGACGGGTGAGTAACGCGTAAGAATCTACCTTCAGGTTCGGGACAACCA